>LJNI01000158.1 GCA_001303225.1 candidate division TA06 bacterium DG_78
TTCATTCTTTTTTATACTTTCGGCAAGGAAATTTTTGCCATCGTTTGAACAGAGTAGTTTGTGCCGTTCAATACCTGCCACTTTGCCATCTTTTTTTATTTCTTCAGCAATTTTATCTAAGTCGATAGCTTCGGCAATGTTGGGTCCGCATTCACACAAATAAAGACCAATCTTTGACATTTTAATCCTCTGTTGAGAATAAGGCATGGGCTGTAGCAGCCTGTGCCTGAATAATGACATCTTCCATAAATTTCGGTCCTTGTGCACAGCCAGCGACATATATCCCTGGACGTGTCGTTGAAATTGAGTCAAATTCTGCGGTTTTGAAAAATCCGAAACTCCCCAATTCAACACCCAGTAATTTTGCCAATGTATCAGTGCCCGGATAAGGTTCAATATATGGTGCAAGGACTACCATATCCACATCGATTGATTCTTTTTCTACTTTTTCATTCCGATAAATTATTTTCAATCCTGCACCGTTACCATTTTCTGCGACTTCTATCTCTTTTGCCCTCATTGCTCGAACGCCCTTTTCATTCACCTCGTGGTAAAATTTCTGGTTACCCTTTCCAGGAATTGAAAGTTCCTTATAGAGTTGATAAACTTGCACTCCTGGTAGTTTATCAAGGGCATAGTGGGCAAATTTTGTTAAATACATACAGCATACCTGAGAACAATATCCTTTTTTATCACGTCCCACACAGTGGATGAGTGCAATCGATTTTGCTTTCTTCCCGTCACGGGTTTGAATTTCTCCTCCAGTTGGACCATTTGATGCCCTGAGTCGTTCGAATTCAAAAGCATTGAAGACATTTTTAAATTTCCCATACCCGTACGTGGTGAATTGATTCATATCTCCTAATAGATAGCCAGTAGCGACAATGATCGCGCCAACTTTTATTTCTATTTCTTCATCTTTATCATCATATATGATTGCTTCGAACATGCATGCCTCTTTACATTTATTGCAATCATCTCCCTTTGCTCGTACACAGTAATCCATATCGATTGCTGGTGCATTGGGCAAAGCTCCTGGACAGGCGATGTATATTGCCTTCCGTTTTGAGAGATCCTCTTCGAATTCATTATTCACACTTACTGGACAGGGTTCAAAGCATGCGCCACAACCAATACAATTTGCCAAGCTTACATACCGTGCCCGTTTGATTATTGTAGCAGTGAAATCGCCACTATCACCACTGATTTCTTTTATCTCACTCAACGTCATTAATTCAATATTTTTGTCCTCGAGGAGCTCAGATTGTTTGGGGGCGAGCATGCAGGTTGCGCATTCCATATTTGGAGCGATCTCTTCAGATTTAATGGATGCACCACCAAAATATGGTTTCTTTTCTATGAGGTACACCTTTCTTCCGGCATTCGCTGCCAGGAGACTCGCCTCAATTCCTGCGAGTCCTGCACCTATTACTAAGATATCCTTGTTCTTTGGCATTATTCGATAAATTCTTTATGTTTTAACAGATTTGGACCAATTTTTCCAATATGCTCGGCGAACTCTTTTGTTACTTCTGAGAATCTTTTGCCTTCGGAGGCTGAAATCCAAGAGAGTCTAAATCTATCCGGGTCGAGTTTAAAGGTTTCAAGAATTTTGTGAAGTACTGCAAACCTTCTTCTCGTATAATAATTACCAGTTTGATAATGGCAATCACCAGGATGGCATCCCGCAATCAATACACCATCTGCACCCTGCAGATATGCTGAGAGGATTAATACCGGATCAACACGACTCGAACACATCACCCGTATGGTTGTTAATGTTGCTGGGACTTCTAATTTATTACTTCCGGCAAGGTCAGCCGCAGCATAAGAACACCAATTACATAGGAAGCCAATAATATTTGGCTTATCATTGTTGGCCATGGCGCTTCTTAGAATTGTATTTGTGCGTTGAACTTACCGCCGCCTTCGTCACGGCAGAAGAGTAATGTTTTTCCTGTCTTTTTGCACCATGCCTCGACATCCCGAGGAAAAGAAGGGCAATCTGCGAGAACCTCAAGGATATCGCCGGATTGTAGCTTTGGTGCCTCAACCGCAATTTTAAGAACTGGTTGCGGACATTTCAATCCCAAGACATCAAGTTTATGAGCTGCCATGTTTTGCTCCTTTCATTTAAAATGAAAATGTTATTTGGGCTCCATCAATATCTGCCATAAATGTGGTGGCGCCTACTAGTTCAACATCATCTCGAAAATCCTCTTTTTTCATATCCTTTGCCTCAAGTGCCAGTTCACAGAAATAGAGTTTACCACCAAGACTCTTTATGCCATTCCACATCTCAATTGCCTCGGGATAACCTTTGGGTTTTAGACCTTCTATTACACCTGGTTTTAGCAAATCAGCGGCACCCGGGGTGAAGAATATATAGACCTCATCACCAGATGCTGCAGCCGATGACCCTAGAACCAGAGTTGGTATAATATTTTTATTTTCTGAACCATTACATACCAATGCTACTTTTGCCATGATTTGCTCCTTTCATTCTTTTTAACAGTTCTGTCATTATATCCAAAAAGGATGTGTTGTCAATAAATGATAAAAATAATTCGGAATTATTTATCTACAATCACCGCAAATCATTATCAGTATTACATTTGCAGTGGATTACATTTCTGATGATTTATACAGTGGTTTTTGTCATAAATTCGAAATTATACTAGTTGACAAAATATTTTTGACTATCATTTTACTATAAGACTATATGTAATTATTATATGAAATTTTTTTATATATAGAAAAAGAAAGATGTTACGTTGATTTAGCATCAATAATAGTTTTTGTGAAATCTTCAGGCCCAACACCAGGCGATTCAATTTTCTTCTTTTTATAGACTTCTTCAATCTCTTTTTGAATGATATCGCGGTTAAATTCCTTATTTTTCAGGGCATTCTCAAGCTCGGCCACGCCTTTTTTCGGGAAGAGATGAAAATCACCAGAGACGATGATGTCGATGAGCTTCTTTTTATCTTCGACCTCTTCAGCAGTTCTGATGAGGCCACCTTTTGCCTTGTATAGCCCGTACAGGATATCTATACCTTCTTTTATCTTCACACCATCAGGAATGCGCGGTGTTTTTCTAAACAAGAATTGGTCAGACGTAAACCACTTTTCTAATTCTCGCATCTTACTGATAGTATCTTTATCAAGACCGACAGGTTCTAATTTACCAAGTATCTGCTCAAAACTTTCAATGAGTACCTGCTTGATATCTTCTCGAGGTGGTATTTCTCCCAATTCACGTTTCATTGTCGTGAGGTTCTCTTCCATACTTTTGTATATTTTATCACGGAATTTCTCATCTGAAACTTTGAGTACTTTGCTCATTGTTTTGTAATCGAAATCGAGAAGGATGCCACCGACAAAGGCCATAGAATCACCGATATCGCCACCTCCTTCACCAGCAATTTTTTTACCCTTGTCTGTTATAATATCATTTTCAGCACGGAATGATGCATTGATGCCAAATTTCTTGTAGGTTTCACACGCTGGTTGAGAGAGTAATCTGAACAGACGTTTGATATTGCTCGGGAAGTGTCTGTTCCGACTGTTCCAGATAACCTGGTAGAATATCTGATTACCATCGAGGTATGTCGCACCGCCACCAACTTCCCGGCGCATCACCGAAATCCCTGCTTTTTTGCAATAATCCAAATCAATCTCTTTTGCTGTGTCCTGGAAATAACCGACACTCGCGAGCGGTTGTTCTGGTGAAACAATGACTAATCCTTCATAACCGATCCGCGCCAGGGTATGGAAGATGAGCATTGAATCCTGACCTGGCAGTTTATCGAGTTTTATTAAATTCATATCACCTCTCCCAAAAATTATCGATATGAAATGAGATTAAATTTTTGAGGATCCTGTTTCGAAAATAATTCGGAACAGGATTTATTTCTTAATCTATTGATTCGTATTCGTATTCCGTAATTCGTGTTATCTGCGTAATCTGTTTTTTCCATCGCTGTCATCGAACGAGCCTATTGGCTCGTAAATATTTTTCCCGGATTCAAGATATTCTTCGGGTCAAAAATATCCTTGATTTTTTTCATGATACTAATCTGTGTTGTGTCTAATGCCATCGAGAGATATGGAATCTTTGATAGTCCGATACCATGCTCAGCTGTAATCGTTCCACCTAATGATAACGTAATTTCATATATCTTCCTGCGCATCTCATCCACCCATTTTTTATCACTGTAATCTTTTTTATTATCACTGTCATCAATCACAGCGATATCGCTGTGAATATTACCGTCACCAAGATGACCAAATGCAAACAGGTGTACATTGTATTTTTCAACACATTCCTTTAACATACTAATTAAACGAGGAATTTGATTTTTAGGAACCACTAAATCTTCACGTGCTACAGGTTTACACAATTCTTTTAAAGCATCACCGATATTTTTTCTCGGTTCCCAGATTTTCTCTTTATCTTTGGCAGTTTCTGCGACAAAGACGTCAAAGCATCCAAATTTAAGTGCACTATCACCGATTTTATCATAATTCTTCCGCATTTGTTCTCTATCATTCCCATCGATTTCTACAATGATATGGGCACCGGCATCAGGAAAGGGTAGTTTTCTCTTTAGATATTTCCCAACAATCCGATAAATATCGCCATCCATGAATTCGATTGCGGTTGGCATGATGTCTTCTTGTAAGAGCTCGAGAGAGAACTGGCTTGCATCCTCAATACCTTTGAATGGAATGAGGAGGTCAACAACAACTTTTGGTAATGGTAAGACCTTGAGCGTTGCCTCTGTGACGATTGCGAGGGTACCTTCTGAGCCGACGACGAGGTCGAGCACGTCATACCCGGTCACATTTTTCAAAAGTTTGCCACCGGCTTTTATAATCGTGCCATCCGCGAGTACTAGTTCTAATCCGGTCACATAATTTTTGGTAACGCCATACTTCATTGCTCGTGGACCACCAGCATTCTCCGCAATATTACCACCGATTGTACATGAATCGAGACTCACTGGGTCTGGAGGAAAGAAGAGGCCGTGTTTGGCAAGCTCATTTTCGAGCTGCTCAGTGATGATTCCTGGTTCAGTAACAACCATGAGATTTTTCTCATCGATTTCTTTTATTTTATTCATCTGTTCTAAGGAAAGTACAATACCACCATGTATCGGTACTGCGCCAGCCGAGAGACTCGTTCCGCCACCGCGTGCTGTCACTGCAATGGTGTGTTCATACGCCAGCTCCATGATTTTTGAGACCTCTTCTGCCGTACTCGGTTTTACTACTACCTCAGGCATTGCATGATATATGGGGGTTTCGTCATGGGA
>LJNI01000159.1 GCA_001303225.1 candidate division TA06 bacterium DG_78
TTCAGCCATATTCTGTGTGCCGGTATGACACATTGTGACAGTGGCGTTTGCTCCCTTTTTTTTCTGAACTAATATCATTGCCAGTGGTTTTCCGACAATATTACTCCTACCTACAATAACAACATGCTTACCTGCAATCTCAATACCATTACGCAATATTAGCTGTTGAATACCATGAGGTGTACAGGGTAGGAACCCTGGTGCGCCAATCATCATTCTGCCTACATTTACTGGGTGAAATCCATCTACATCCTTGTCTGGATCAATTGCATACAAAATTTTTTCTTCATTAATGTGGTCGGGAAGAGGCAACTGAACCAAAATACCATGGATTGAATCGTCATGATTTAACGTATCAATTAATTTCGATAGGTCTTTTTCTTTATAATTGGCATCGAATTTATACTGTTGAGACAAAATTCCTACTTCTGTGCACGCCTTTTCTTTGCCCCGTACGTACGATATCGATGCTGGGTTGTCACCGATGAGAACGACTGCAAGTCCAGGAACTACATTATGTTGTTCTTTCAGTTTTTCTATCTCTTCTTTCATTTCTTGCCGCATTGTTGCAGCGAGTTCTTTACCACTCAGAATTTTCGCCATGTAACCTCCTCATTGTCGTAGAGAATAATACCCGGAATATACCTATTGTCAATATAATAGGAACTATTCTTGTACATCGGTTGCTGTTTAAACTGATTATGATTGCATGTAGATAGTAATGTGGCATAAAATAAATAGGGGAGTGCTCGATGTAACACTCCCCTATTCTCAATAATGATCTTATTGTATTAAGAGTAATTTTCCGAGTAAGGTATTATTTTTTCCTTCTGCCGAGCTAAGAGAAAGTTTCAAAAAATAGATGCCACAAGGAAGTTTCTGAGCAGTTTTATCTGTACCATCCCAGAGAATTTCATGTACTCCGGCATCCTTCCAGTCATCAACCAATATTTTTATTTTCTGTCCAAGCAGATTGTAAATAGCTATGCATACGACACTACGCGTGGTGAGCGTATAACTAATCTTTGTACAGTCCTTAAATGGATTGGGCATACTGTATAAAAGAGGGGAACCTCTTGTTGATTCTCTTTGTTCCTGTATGCTGCTGATCTCATCGGGTTCTGTCTTAATAAGAAACACATCATTATCACCTACACCAAATGAATTAGTGTAGCCAGTAATAATGTAGCCACCATCAGAGGTTTGGTAGAGTGAATAGCCTTTATCGTCACGACTTCCTCCGTATGTATCAGTGAAGAGTAATGTTCCATTGCCATCGGTTCTTATGAGATAGACATCATAATCACCATCACCATATGAGTTGCTATAACCAGTAATGATGTAACCGCCATCAGTAGTTTGGTATACACAGTGGCCTCTATCCTCACCTTGACCACCATATGTTTCTGTCCAGAGAACATTGCCATTCGCATCAGTCTTGATAAGGTACACATCATAATTATCGAATGGATTAGTGTAGCCGGTAATGATATAGCCACCGTCTGAGGTTTGATACACAGAATAACCTTCATCATCTTTTGCACTACCATACGTTTTTGTCCATATAGTATCACCATTGGCATCGGTTTTGATGAGATAGACATCATTTTGATCTATTCTGTAAGTATATCCAGTAATAATGTATCCACCATCTGTGGTTTGGTAGACAGAGAACCCTTCATCATTATCTATACCCCCAAATGTTTTTGTCCAACTCGTATCACCGTTTGAATTGGTTTTTATAAGATATACGTCGCTCCTGAGCACACCGAATGGATACGTATACCCAGTAATGATGTAACCGCCATCCGTAGTCTGGTATACTGAGTTGCCTCCATCATTTCCTGCACCACCGTATGTTCGTGTCCAGTTCGTATCGCCATCAGCATTTGTTTTCACGAGATACACATCACTTCTTCCTGCACCATAAGAGTTTGTGTAGCCAGTGATAATGTAGCCACCATCAGATGTTTGGTATACTGAGTTACCTCCATCATCTCCTGTACCTCCATACGTCTTTGTCCAGATTGTATTACCAACGCTATCAGTGTTTATCAGATAGACGTCAGCAGAATCACCCCTACCACTACGTAAACTGAATGACGTTGTACTGCCAGCAATAATGTAGTTATTATCAGATGTCTGTTGCACTGCATAGCCTCGGTCATCACCGGTCCCTCCATAAGTATTGGTCCAACTGGTATCCATATGAGAGCCGGTTTTGACAATATAAACATCATTGCCTCCCGCACCGAATGATTGTGTACTTCCAACAATGATAAATCTATCATCAGAGGATTGTAGTACTGATGCACACTTCTCGTCATCTGTTCCTCCGTATGTACTTTCCCAAATAACATTCCCATTTATATCGGTCTTGATAAGATACATATCATAATCACCTGCATTAAATGAATTACTATATCCTGCTAAAATGTAACCTCCATCAGACGTGTTTTGAATTGACCACCCTTGGTCATCACCGATATTCGGTCCATATGTTTTTGTCCAGAGCGTATCACCATTATCTTGTGTTTTTATCACATAGATATCGTAATTGGTTTCTAATTCTGGCCGTGTACTTCCAATGATAACGAACCCAGCCTCAGGAGATTCTATTATTGAATGAGCTTCGTCATGGCCTGATCCGCCATACGTCCGTGTCCAGAGTGTATCGCCATTGACATCAAGGCTTATTATATAGGCGTCATACTCGACAGTGACGATTGACTGCGCATACCCGGCAATCATATATCCACCACTAGACATTTCTATAACTTCCCACGCCAATTCGCTTTCTGTATTTCCATACATCCGTGTCCAGAGTGTATCACCATTCGCATCCGATTTTATAATATACACATCACCAGAAGTAGCACCAAATGATTGTGTGTATCCTGCTACGATGTATCCATTATCTGATGTTTGTTTTACTGAATGCCCAACATCATTTTCGAAACCACCATACGTCATTGTCCAGAGTGTATCACCGTTTGCATCAGTTTTGATAAGGTAGACATCACTGTTACCAGCACCAAATGATAGTGTAGAACCGACTATGATATAGCCAGAATCGAGTGTCTGTTGTACAGAGTAACCGATATCATTCTGTGTACCGCCATACAATTTTGTCCAGGCGGTGTCCCCATATTGATTGGTTTTTAAGAGGAAGATATCATAATCACGCGTTGGAGTCGATTGCGTTTGTCCGACAATGATGCAACCACCATCAAACGTCTTGCAAATTGAATTGCCTTGATCATCACCTTCCCATCCATACACTCGTGTCCACAATGTATCGGGCGCTTGAGCAAAAAGGCAGCTTAGATACATGAGGGTAGTACCCCATAGTAAATATAATTTTTTCGCGTAATGCTCCATACGATGCTTTCCTCTATTTCTATGTTAAGCAAAATATATGCCAACTATAGATAAGAAATTTCTCATGATTTCGGGACTTTTTTGCTTTGTACTGTCTCAAAACACATTCATTGTTCCATTTTGAGACACTTAAGTCTCGACGAAGTTGAGAATTTGGTAAATTTCTCAATAATATAAAATGTTAAGCCGATAGTTTAGGATATCAATATATGCTGGAAAGTGGATTGTAAAAACCCAAATCTCAATCCATCAGCAGAATTATTGACTTATAAAAATTGGTGACTATAATATGAAACGGATAGGAGATAGCAGATAAGGGATAAGGGTTGAAAGCCAGTGCGCAGACTCCAATTACTTTAAGAAGTTGACAATAAATTTAAAAAAAGGTTGACAATAAGTTGACAATAGTTATAATATACTATGGATACAATAGAAAAGATATTAAAATATATAAGAATAAAGAGGGCCGTGTCTGGCAAAGAGATAGCAGATTACCTTGGTATATCGAGACAGGCAGTAAATAAGCACCTCAAGGCATTGATCCAAAGGGGAAAGGTTATCAAAGAAGGGACGACAAGAGGGGCTGTATATAAAATTGCCGGAAAAATTAAGCCTCCAAAACGCTTGAGAAAAAAATATTTACTAGAAAATTTAGAAGAAGATAAAGTTTTTAAAGAAGTCGAATTATTACTGAATTTACGCAAAAACCTGAGGCGAAATGTTTACGATATTATGAGCTATGCGTTCACGGAAGTACTAAATAATGCTATAGAACACTCACAGTCAAAAAATTGTGAAGTCGTAGTTGCTTTGGACCAATACACGTGTAATTTTACTATAAGAGATAACGGTATTGGTATTTTCTATTCTATTTATACAAAGTTTAATTTACCTGATGAGGCATCTGCTATCGGAGAACTTATCAAAGGCAAGACGACCACAATGAAAGAAAGACACAGTGGCGAAGGTGTATTTTTCATTTCAAAATCTGGAGATGATATTGTATTCAGATCTCATAAAGTAAACCTTATCTTTGATAATATAAAAAGGGATGTTTTTGTACAGGAGAGGAAATTTCAGAAAGGTACAGAAGTTGCGTTTAGTATTAGTCGTGCTTCCAAAAGGGAACTCGAAAAAATCTTTAAAAAGTATGCACCAGAGGAATTTGATTATAATTTTGAGAAGACGAGGGTTTTCGTTAAGCTATTTCAGGAAGAATATATATCGCGGTCCGAAGCAAAAAGAATGCTCTCCGGACTCGATAAATTTAAGGAGATTATTTTAGATTTTAAGGGTGTTAAGACCATAGGGCAAGGTTTTGTTGACGAAATATTTAGGGTATTTCAAAGACAGCATCCCGATATAATAATAAAAACTGAAAATCTTAACTCTCATGTGGCAATGATGATTAAACATGTAGTTGACAATAAAATTTAATTTTGGTTGACAATCAGTTGACAATGCATTTTAGCACGAGGGGAGGAAGCGTACAGCGAAGCCCCGCCCTTTCTGCGAAAAGGCAGGATGCTGGATTTTACGACCGCATCAAAGATGCGGGTAAAATTCGCAGGTGATGAGTGTAGGACGTTGACATCTAAAGACAACTGACTATAATATGCCTACAGATAGGGGATAGCAGATAACGGATAAGGGTTAAAAAATAAAATACTCATATCTGACATCTCATATCTGTTATCTGTCCGCCTAAGGCGGAACGCCGGGGTGATGGAATTTGGTAGACATAGCGGACTTTCGAAGAACCCCGACATCTCTAGGGGATCGAAGATCCTGCGTTTCTTTCGCAGGAAAAATCCTATCGCCACAAAGGCGATACTAAGCTGAAGGATTGAATTTGATTGAGTTCTTAAATGCCGGGGTGATGGAATTTGGTAGACATAGCGGACTTTCGAAGATCCCCGACATCTCTA
>LJNI01000160.1 GCA_001303225.1 candidate division TA06 bacterium DG_78
GATTTGTTGGCGTGAAGACAGATACTGTGACAAATTGGGAGAAGGGGAGGACAATACCTAATAAAAAGCATCAAATGAAACTACAGAAATTCTTAGAAATTAAGAAATTTAAATGAAAGTCATATTTTATGTTGTTTCTCCATATACTAGTGGTGTATAATAGAAGGCAGAAAATCTGCTGCCTTTCCCATTTATTTGCCAAAATGCAAGGTCTTAACAAATACTCCTAAGTCTCATTCTGTACCCTTGACATACTTCATATTAGAAATATAATGAATAAGAGAGAGGGAGTTGATAAAAAAATGAAAGTGTAAAGGCTATGGAAATTTATTATACTTCTTCTAATCATTACACTACTAGACAACACTTTCCGTGTAAAGTAGGGAGGGTAATATAGTTGCAAATAAAAGATGCAAGTTAATCCATGAAGTGCTTTCCATGCGAGAAATCCCAAAGATAAAAGGAGGTGATAAAAATCAATCAAAAATCGGATCTGCTGATTTTCAGGACAAATTTACAACTTAAGATAAAACTATTGAAGGTGTGATTGAGAAAGTATCTGCGATTTATACGGGCTAAACGCTAGCAGGAATGAAAAAACTATAGTTAGAAAAAGGGGAGATGCAATGGCTCAAAAAGCCAAAAGTTTCAAATTTTTACTTCTCAAGGGTCCTTTATTTCTACTATTGGGACTGAAACTGCATAACAAGTATACGCTCGTTTGTAAAAATATTGTGGTGTTAGGACTGGCCGGATTTTTATTGAGAATGCCATTAATTGGCATCGCCATTATAATATTTTTAACTCTCTCAAGTCACAGCTGTAAAGATGATGACGATAATAATAATGGTGTATGGCCTGATACCCTCCCCCGGTATACTCAACATTGTTGGGGACCTACATGGAGCCCAGATGGACAGACGATCGCATTTGGCTATGTCCCATGGACAAAAATTGATGAAGATAGTTTTGCAGAAATCTGGGATTCGTCAGGGATATTTTTGATTGATGCTGATGGTAATAACAAAAGACCTTTCTTGCTTGCTGGTATTGCATCCTTTTTTAGTTCTCCTGATTTTAGCCCTGATGGACAATGGTTAGTATATATCGGTGGTCCTGCTGGAGTGAATAACATTCATAAGGCAAGGATTGATGGTGATAGCATAACCCCGCTCACGAGCAATTACTATTGGAATCGTAGACCTAAATGGGGGCCAGATGGTAAAAAAATCCTGTTCGGACGAGCACAGGCTCCTGGTGATTCTTGTGGTTTGTGTATTATGAATGCAGATGGTCTCAATGCTAAGGTGGTTAATCAAGCGAATTCAGCTGAGTTTGGCGATTTCTTGCCAGACTATAGGATCGCATTCAGAGGTTGGGTTGATGGTGATTATGGTATTTGGATAACTGATACAATTGGCTTGAACAAAGTTCGAATATTCGATGGTCCTGCCTATCATGGCTTAAGTTGTTCCTCTGATGGTGCCAAAATTCTATTCTGTATTCATGATGGAGAAAAAATCAGAGATGAAATCTGGATCATGAATGTTGATGGTTCAGATACTAGGCGCTTATGTATTGATGGAATTGATCCATGTTGGAGCCCGTGTGGCACAAAAATCGTTTATATAAAGTTTAACCTTTGTAAACAAGCTATGACCCATCCGGGTTATGGTGAGCTATGGTTAATGAATGCTGATGGATCAAACCAGCATCAGTTGACCTTTATTGATTAAAGAAAAAAGGAGGAGAAATCATGAAGACAATAATCAATTTATTTATTGTAGGATTATTGGTGTATATTGTATCTCCAAACATTATCGTTGGTGATACAATTGACGAAGAGGTGCTAGTTCTCTTTAAGCCCGGCACCATTACAATGCCTGAGGGCAAGATAACTGCATCCCTTGAGGAAATTACTGCCCCACCTGAAGTTCTATCGACATTGTTCGCAATAAATGTTCTAAAAATATCTAAAGGTTTTCCTGAATTTGAACCCAAGGATACACTTAGAATAAGTCCTGATGGTTGGGTAGCGAGGTTACCGAAATTCTCTAATCTGTATGTACTCAGGTTACTAGATAATACAGATCGACATAAGGCAATCCTTGAATTAGAAAACTTATTCGATGTCATATATGCTGAGAAAAACCAGCGTGTTCACTTTGAATATGAACCTAATGACACATTGCGCATCTATCAATGGCCTATTAGCAGCAATGTTATAGGTGCTTATCGAGCTTTTGATTTTACGCAAGGAAGCAGTTCAACAAGAATTGGAATTATTGATACAGGAGTTGATGGTGATCACGAGGATTTACAAGGTAAGGTTTTGGGTGATGCAGGATACTATGACTATCATGGAACTCATGTCGCTGGGATTGCAGGTGCAAAGACTGATAATGATACAGGTATTGTCGGCTTAGACTGGAATGCACGGCTTTGGGCAGAAAAAATTTCGGGCATTCTTACGGCATCTCAAGCAGTAATAAATGCAACAGATAGTGGTTGCCAAATATTAAACAATAGTTGGGGGGTCGACAGTTTTTCTCCGACCCTTGAATCCGCCTTCATCTATTCATATCAGATGGGAACATTGCCCATTTCATCGATGTCTAATACGAGCCATCCACATTATTATCCTAAACGGTTTGGTCCCTGGATGATGAATGTTGGAGCCACAAAACAGGAGGGCGATGAATGGGCTAGTTTCTCAGTAACAGGATATTGGATTGATGTAGCTGCGCCGGGGGACCACATTTATTCAACCAGACCTGATGATGGGTATGACTATGACGCCGGAACTTCCTTTGCTGCACCTCATGTATCAGGAATCGCTGGGCTTTTGCTCTCGGCAAATCCAAACCTTAAGAACTATGATTTAGAATGGGTTATTAAACTCACCACTACAGACAGAGAAGGTCCAGGTTTTGACGACTTAACAGGTTATGGCCGAGTGAATGCCGATACAGCTGTAATGCGAGTAATTCCACCTTATGAGATTAGCAGAGGTAATGTGTCGATAAATTTATGGGATGAAGGCGCGTACGTTGAATTCTTGAATCAGCCTCTCCCTGATGTTGAAGCTGGTACCTATATTTGCGATGTTTATAAAGCAGAATGTAATCTTAATTTTTCACCCGCATATGCTGATACACCTTATGGTTGGATAAATTTAACCGGATTCTCTGGTGATGGCGTGAATTACGCCAATCCCTTTATGGGCCAACAACTAACCCCGTCCTCAGCTATTCTCGTTACCTTTTTCTACTTCATAGACTATAATTTTTACACTCTTGAATCGATAGAACGTTGGGCACCAGTAGACACTAATTTTTTATCAGAAGGATTGAGGTATACGATTCTTGGCCGTAGGCCAATAAATACCCCCACAAACTTTGAAGCAACAGGAGTTTCTCAAAGTAATGATATCAAACTCATGTGGAGCGATCAATCCAGCAATGAATTGAAGTTCATAGTTGAGAGAAGCGTTAATGGTAACACTTTTGATGTCTTTGATAGCGTTGGTCAGAACGTTACCCAATACATTGATGACAGTGTAACACAGGGGCAGGAGTATTGGTATCGTGTCCAGGCCTGGGCACAGGAATTTCATTCGGACCTATCCAGTATTGATTCTGCCATTGCAGGTCTTGCTGCGCCTTCAACTCTCACTGCAAGTGATAGATTCAATCCGAATTTTATGTACCTTGAATGGACAGACAACTCATTGATTGAAAGAGGTTTTGTTATTGCCCGAAAAGTCGATGACGAACAATGGAACTACAATTATGATACTGTCAGAACAGACATCACAAATTATCCTGATACTGTTACATTATGCCATAAATATGTGTACAAAGTCAAAGCCTATGATAATCAGGGGCAAGTTTCGAAATGGTCAGATAGTGTCACAAAGGTATATGGAGGAGTGGCCCATTCCGATTACCAAAAGATGATCGCGTTCAACAACGGTTCTAAAATTGCACAAGATGGTGACAAAATCTATATGACCTATGGTGAAGGTGATTGGTTTTACCGAAAAATTCATATTCTTTCCTCCGCTGATACAGGCAAGAGTTTTACAGAAGAGCGCACAATTAGTGGTTTTTACACCTCACAACCAGCCATAGCTATGGATAACAATAGAGCACCATATGTCGTCTGGGGTAAAATCCTCTGGTCTGGTCACGAAGGCACTGATGCATGGCAGCGGAGCTACTACGTCACCTATTTGAGAGATAGTGTTTGGCACGAGAGAGAGATATATTGGAGAGAAATAACTGAAGATACCTCTTGGATCCCGCAAAAAGATTCCATTGCTCCTCCATCAATAGCGACTAGCCTCGATAGTGGTTATGTGGCTTTTAAGATAAAATCCCCTAGTCCTGTAAGGATAGTAAGTTTTCTCTTAAGTGATCCGACTAAAAATAAGCGCGACTCCATTGCCAACACAGAGCAAATGATTGAATTGGTTTCAATCGGATATGAAGGTGATAAATTTGCAAGAGAGGGTAGGGTAGTGGTAGTAATGCACAATCATTCTCATGATCTTGGGTATTATTACCGTGAACTCGGTTCAGCAACATGGCATAATGTTCAATTGTCAAATATATATGTATATGGTTCACCAGCACTGCGTACAGATAACAAGGAAGCAGGAGTCGCCTTTGAGGGATACGATGGAACAGCCGAAGAAGGAGGAATTCTCTTTATCCCATTCAGTTGGGTAGATACAACTTACACAGTTGGACCTTGTGAATGTGTTACTGATACCAGTGACATCGATATAGACTATGTTGAAGGATATAGCTATTTGCCTTCCCTTGATGTTGCTACATGGAAGTACAATAATGATATCTGGGGTTCACGGAGGACAAATGGACAGTGGACAATACCAGTGAACATTTCTGATACACCTGATTCCTCATACTATCCTCAGGGCTTGACATTCGCAGAAAGTGATGGCTATAAGCTTCTTGGTCTCTGGACTGAACACATAGGTGAGGACTTTTATTTGATAAGAAATATAAACATGTTACCAGGCATACCTCTTCCTCCGAGTATTATGGTGACAAAGGAGCGCAATGATGCAGTGATTGCATGGCCTCCAGTAAGCACTGATACCGATGGCAATCCAATTACTTGTAATCAATATACTACGCATCGTAGTACAAGTTTTGACTTTGTACCTGGATCAGACAATCTTTTTGCTGAGGGACCTGATACTACAATTCTTGATACTGATGCCCTCCTCGGCACCAATA
>LJNI01000161.1 GCA_001303225.1 candidate division TA06 bacterium DG_78
TGATGTCTACATGCACGGCGATGGTATCGGAAGACCGTTCTTCTTTCCAAAACCTCTGGTTCACATTACCGAGGATTTCTTCAAAACATTTCATTGGGAAGACTTTCTTAATCACATTGCCGATGTCTCCTCAAAGCGTGGGAATACTTACTATGTCTTTGACCGAGGAGAAACAGCAAAGATCTCAGAGTGCTGTAGGTTATCTTTCAAACTTGAGGAATCCGACCTGGCAGATGCTCATACACCGTGGAAGATGCGCTACACCGCCTTACAAAATGTGACGCTGAACCTTCCGAGAGCAGCCTACTTTGCTGAGCACGATGATGCAACATTATTTAGGAAACTCGACGAACTACTCGATTTCGCGGTAAAAGCACATATCCAGAAAAAAGATTTTATTGAGAAAATCATCTCCTTAAAAGGAGAAGGCCCACTCGCTCTCTTAACCATGGAGAGAGATGGTGAACCTTACCTACGGCTCTATCGCGCCACGTACCTTGTCGGTTTACTCGGCCTCAATGAACTCGTACAATACCATACTGGTAAAGAGATGCATGAAGACATAGAGGCACTGCGTTTCGGGCTCAAGGTCTTGGCATATTTATACCTGCGTATCAAAGAACTCTCAAATACCCATAATCTTCGTTTGGTCATGGAGCAAACCCCTGCTGAATCTGCTGCATATCGCCTTGCTCGATTGGATCTCGAACACTTTCCAATCGAAGCACATAACATTATCAAAGGGAATATTAAAGATAACTCTATCTACTACACCAATTCGACGTACCTCAATGTCGGTGTACCAATAGATGCAATTGATAGAGTGAAAACCGAAGGCAAATTCCACGATTTGATCGAAGCCGGTGCATTAACTCATGTGTGGCTTGGAGAATCACAACCATGTAAGGAATCGATTGCCAACTTTGTCATTAAAACATTCCAACACACCCGTAACGCCCAGATTGCGTTTTCGCCGGAATTTACGACGTGCAATAACTGTTTTAAAACCTCGAGAGGGTTGAGCACTCGATGCCCACACTGCGACAGTGAAAACATCGATCATATTACGAGGGTAACCGGTTATTTCACCAAGGTATCAGGATGGAATAAGGGGAAAAAGGCAGAACTCAAAGACCGTTATCGATCACACCTCTAATTTCTCATAACATAATTCATAAAAGGGATCGGATCATCTCTTATGGAATACCGATCCCTTCATTTTTTTAATCCTTTATTTTCACACAATTGTGTGTATAATACCATTCATGCAGCAAAATAAAAAAGAAGATGTTCTCATTATTTTCAAACAATTAACTACGCTCACCTGGCCTATTGTTCTAGCATTTTTAATGCAGACAAGTTATAACATTGTAGATCTTTTCTGGGTTGGGAAAATAGGTCCGACTGCGATCGCTGCGGTGTCACTCGCTGGCACAATTTTTTACGTCATTCTGGCGGTTGGACAAATATTAGGTTCTGGAACTGTCGCAATGGTAGCACACGCATTCGGAGCCAATTTAATTGACCGGGCAAATAGTATCATTAAACAATCTTTATTCCTTGCTTCAATAATCGCTTTGTTGGTAAGTATTTTAGGAATCATCTTTACAAAACAGATCATGGTTTTACTGGGAGGCCGTGGAGAGGTTCTTATGATGAGCGTGGTTTATTTACGAATTGTCTTTGTCGGATTCTTTTTTCAATTATTATCATTTAGTGTCAATTATGGCTTTCGGGGTGCCGGTGACATGAAGACGCCAATGCTTATTATGCTTGTAGCCACTATCATTAATATTGTGCTTGACCCCTTTTTAATTCTTGGCATAGGATTTTTCCCAAGACTCGAGGTCCAAGGCGCAGCGATTGCTACAACAATTGCAAAATGTATAAGCTTCTTGTTTGGATTTTTTATATTAATCAAAGGAAAATCAGGAATAAAATTAAACATTTCCGAAAGATGGTTCTTAGAGACTAAAGTTGTAAGAACGATTTTAGGTGTTGGTATTCCTGTCGGAATTTCATATGCTCTCATGGGACTCAGTATTATGTCAGTCTTCAGAATTGTTGCATCGTTTAGCGATTATGCCCTTGCAGCTCTGGGAGTTGGGAATCGAATCCTGCAGTTAGCAGGTCTGATAGCCGTGAGTATTGGAATTTCTACAACAACGATGGCAGGGCAAAGTCTCGGTGCTCGGGATCTCAAAAGGACAATACAAATTGGTATTATATCTGTGATATCCAGCGTGGTACTTATGGTTTTATGTAGTGGTATCTTTATCACACATGCCCATTCACTGGTCAGTATTTTTAATCAAGATCCCCAGGTAATGATGTATGGTGTTGAATTTTTAAAAATAGTCTCTTTATATTTAGCATTTACGAGCATTACCACGAGTTTAACCGGAGTTTTTAGAGGAGCAGGTAATACACTTCCTCCAATGTTTGCCGGTTTATGTAAACTTGCACTACTCTGGACGCTCGCACTTTTTTTCACACAGCAACTAGAGATGGATGTAAGAGGAGTGTGGTGGGCAATGTTTATCTCTTATGGAATTGAAGCACTTATTATTACAATGTGGTATGCATCCGGCAGATGGCAAAAGAGAGGACTTGCACTCTTAGACAATATAAGGTAAGCAATACTACATCTATTATTCACACAATTTAATTGTTACATAACCTGTCACGAGACCTAAAACTGCACCACCTATAACATCAGTTGGATAGTGTTCACCGAGATACATTCTCGAAAAACCGACAGTCGTGGCAAAGAGGTATAACGGAATCTTAAATTCTGGGTAGTGATGTGAATAGATAACTGCTTGACTAAAGGCAAATGTTGTATGACCCGACGGAAAAGACGAATCCCACCTTTCGTAATCACCATCTGGTCTCTGGCGGTTAATTAAATATTTTAATGAAAAAACTGTTGCAAAATTTCCAAAGAGATTTATAAAACCATGTTTGGCAATATCTCTTTTCTCGTTTAAATAAAAGACTACAGGTGGTACAATACTTAGGGCTGGAGAAGATACAAAGCTCACTCCCTGCATACAATAATTCACTGGTTTGACTTGCCAATCTTTACTGATTGTTGTATATACATCTTCTTCAAAATTACAGAGTGCCTGACAAAAAATAAACAAAAGTACCACCTAGTATTTTATTCCTAATCAGTGTAATGTCAACAAAGTCAAGAATATGCATATTTTCTCATTGACAGAAATTCTTTACATGTTATAATGAACATTGATAGATTATGTCGAAGGTAACGATTGATAATCGCTATAAGGTTATTAACAAAATCGGTGCTGGTGCTACTGGTACTGTCTATAAGGTTAAGGATTTAAAAAATAATTCTATTCTTGCCTTGAAAATTCTCTCTAAGCAAAAAACCTCGTCTGAAGCAGTACAGCGTTTTAAGAGAGAATTCAGATTGCTGGCTGGACTAAACCATCCAAACCTCTGCTCAGTCTACGATTTTGGCACACTCAAGGATGGTAGAACTTATTTCACCATGGAATATATTGATGGTCAGAATATTTTCAAGGCGGCAAAGGGGTTATCCTATAAAAAGGTTTATCCCTGGATTGTACAACTCTGCCGAGCTCTAGAATACATCCATTCCAAGGGATTAATTCACTATGATATAAAGCCTGGTAATATTTTGATAGCAAGGAGCATAGAACAAAGGGTTCCGTCCCGAAGGGACGGGAATCCGAGCGGGACAGAGGGTAATAAAAAACTCTATGCACAAGACCCTATGTCCCATGCCAAATTAATGGATTTCGGCCTTGCTGATGAACAGCGCATAAAGGGTGGTGCACTGATTAGGGGCACGTTTCCTTATATCGCACCTGAAGTAATAAAGGGGTTAGCTATCGACCACAGGGCTGATCTTTACTCATTAGGTGTACTATTATATGAAATTTTTACGAGGAAATCATTTCAAGAGGGAAAAGAGAGTTTTGTGACCCTTCTTCAACAGAGAATACAACGTGGTTCAGAATTGCCGTCAAAGATTATTGCTGATATTCCAGTACGCTTAGAGCGATTAATCGTGAAATTACTTCGTTTTGAGCCAGCCGCACGTTTTAATCACGCCAATGAGGTTATTACAGAAATAAATAAGCTGAGCCGCTGTAAGTATGCAATCGAGACCGAGAAAACCATCGAAGGATATTTGTTGAGCAGCAGATTTGTCGGTCGTGACAAGGAAATGGAGCAATTACAATCTTTGTATAAGCATACACGCCAAGGCGAGGGTAAGGTCGTTTTAATAATTGGAGATGCAGGTATTGGCAAGAGTAGGTTATTAAAAGAGTTTAAGATATTTACTCAGTTGCAGCGGAGCCATAGTTTTACTGGTTATGCGCATAGAGATAAGATCAGCCCCTTAGAACCTTTTTATGATATTTTTAGCGGATTAATCAATTATGTTACTGATGGTTCTGCCTTAAAAACATCACTCGCAGTTTTATTTAAGATATTTCCTGACCTAACCGATGGATATCTACGGAAAAACTTACCAAGACTTGTACCCTTGGGCCCAAAAGAAGAGAAGTTGAGGAATTTTGAGGCACTCTCTGAGTTGATAAAGCTTTGTGCCAAAAATCTTGGTAAACTCGTGATTCTGCTCGAGGACCTACACTGGGCAGATGATTTAACTATTCAATTTTTAGAATACCTCTGTCGTAATGTTTCAGACAAAAATATCTTTATTTGTGCAACCAGTCGCGAAGAGGAGTTAGAAGAACATGCAGCGCTTAAAAAAATGATACAACACTTAAAGAATGAAGACCGCCTTCATCAGATTGAACTCAGGCCGTTGAGATTCAAAAATCTCTATTCATTTTTAGATTCGACGATAACACCTAGTTCTAATTCATCCGAGCTCGTTCGCTATCTTATGGAGAAGACCGGTGGTAATCCATTTTTTGTTGAGGAGATAATGCGGACATTGTTACGGAAAGGCAAAGTGAGCATCGGTGAGAAAATAGAGACAGATCATTTTCAGAAGGTTTCCATTCCCGAGACAATTGAGGATGTGGTTTTAAAGAGATTAAAGGATTTAAATCGGGTTTCCCAAAAAGTTGTGAAGTTCGCCACGGTACTCTTAAAGGATTTTAACTACGATGTGATGAAGCAGTTGACCAATTTAGATGATACAGAGTTATCAAGGTCTTTATGGGAGTTAAGGCGAAAGCAAGTTTTGGTCGAGGAGGGCACCAGTTACCATTTT
>LJNI01000032.1 GCA_001303225.1 candidate division TA06 bacterium DG_78
TGAATGAGAAAGGCGGTTGTTGTCTTTCCATTTGTGCCGGTTATTCCAATCTTGCTTACGTCACTAAATTGTCCAAAGAAGCGCTGTGCCAAGATATCCATCACTACTCGCGAGTCGCGTACGATGATTTGTGGTAATTGAGTATCAACTTTTCCCTGTGCTATAACCGCCACTGCACCCTTTTCCTCTGCTTCATTAATAAAATCGTGTCCATCAAATGTTTCACCTTTGATAGCAATAAATACTGTTCCAGGATGAACCATTCTTGAATCGAATTCCAATGACGTTACCTCAACCTCCTTCATGTGATACTTTTCAGCATCGATCCCTTCTATTAATTTACTTAACTGCATAATGGTCGGAGTCGATCTTACAGATAGTCTGAGCGATGCTTCTGAAAACAGGAGCAGCAGTCGTACTTGCCCACATACCCCTTTTCGGTTCATCAAACATAATTGCAATGAGGTAATCTGGTGACTCGGCAGGGAAATAGCCAACAAATGTCGTAATGATCGATGTATTGGAATACTTACCGTTGATAACCTTTTGCGCTGTCCCAGGTTTAGCGGCAACCCGTACTTCGTGTAGTGCTGCATCGACACCGCTCCCTTCTTCAACAACACTACAGAGAATATCTGTTACACGTGTTGCAATTTCTTCATCTACAGCACGTCGAATCCTTAATGGTTCTGTGTGATATACGCTCTTATCACCATCTCTGATCTCGCGAATAATTATCGGTTTGTTAAGGACACCTCCATTAGCAACAACCTGATATGCAAACGTAAGCTGCAGTAAATTAACCGTCAGTCCTTGGCCAAACGCTAAGGTGGCAAACTCAATATCATTGAGTTTTTCAACATGCGGGAGCCTCCCCTTAGCTTCTCCAGGAAATTCGACACCAGTTAATTGGCCAAATCCAAAGTCGCGCATGAGCAAGAAAAATTCTTGTCGGTCGAACGCCTTGGAAATCTTCACCATAGCAACATTACTCGAGTGGGCTATTGCCTGTTTGAATGTCACGGTGCCATAATTTTTATAATCATGGATTGTGTGTCCTCGTACCTTTATCGTACCACCCTCAGTATCGATGAGATCATTTTCACGATAACCATTCATGAGAGCGTATGTTAGTGTTAGCAACTTAAATGTAGAACCAGGTTCAAATTCGTCACATACAACATGATTTCGTATGTCAGAATCCTTTCCAACATTGACGAGTGCCAATATTTCACCTGTAGCAGGTTCAATGATTAAACCTGCGGCATACTGCGCGTCTTCTTTTGTCAACGTTTCCTTTAGATTGTTATAGAGTATTGCCTGAAGCTGCAAGTCAATTGTTAGGAAAACATCTTGACCGGGTTGTGGTTTGCTCTCGGGATGGTTATGATAGGGGAATACTGCACCGGTAGGGTCTTTCTGATAAATTGCAAAACCTGATGTACCACTGAGGATATCATTAAGTTGAAGTTCCAATCCTTCAACGCCACGATTATCTGAGCCACACTTTCCGATTAAAGTCGTAAACATCTCTTGCATATTGTATTGTCGATTCAAATCATGGGTAAAGCCGATACTTGGATCATCGATTTCGAGATACTTATTCCGTTTACGCAAATCGATCTTTTTTTCCACCCAGAAAAATTCATCTTTATCGACAAGTTTCATTACCTCTGTTTCACGCTTGCCAGAAATTATCGCAATTTCCCTTGCTAATTTAGCTTTATCAATTGAATATCGCGGAGTACAGAAAATCGAAAAACACTGTTGTGATGTTGCTAATGGTAAACCATTTCTGTCGTAGACATTACCGCGTGCACCAAGAATGACCATTTTTTTCTCGTGTTGATTCTTTGCTTTTTTATCATAGTATTCATGTTTAATAATCTGTATGTAGAATAGATACGAAAAATAGACAAGTGAAATAAGAAAGAGAAATATATTCAAAATACGTGTTCTTATCATTTCACTACACCTAGAATGTCTTCTTCTTCAGGAAAAATAAAACCCCGAGCGTGTGCTTGAGCTTTAATCGTGGCAAGATTGGAAAGATTCATGACTTCGAATTCTAATAATTTCCTTTGATTCTTTAGTTCAGTCAGAAGACTCTCTAAATTTTCTTTTCTTAACTCCAATTTAATAAATTCGCTTTCGATATAAATAACAGAGAATAAATACACTAGCACCGCAATAAATATTAAGAAACCACGCATTTCTCACCTGCCCTCAACTTTGCACTACGTGCCCTCGGATTTTTTTCGACTTCATCTTTTGATGGTCTGATGACTTTTTTATTTAAAATAAGCACCTCTCCCCTTTTTTGTGCCTCGCGAAATAGATTTTTCACGATCCTATCCTCACCTGAGTGGTACGAGATAACGATAATCCTTCCATGTTGCTTGAGACGTGCTAATGCTACTGTAAGACCAGTCTCTAAATTCTTTAATTCGTTATTAGTCCAAATACGCAGTGCTTGAAAAACTTTGTGTAAGTTTTTCTTCAAGTACCGCCGTGGAATTATTTTTTCTAATAGGTTTCTTAAATCGAGTGTAGTCACCAACGATCTCTTATTTTCAAAAATAGCTGTTCCAATCTTTCGGGCACTACGGACATCTCCATATTTTTTGAGCACTTGAATAATTTCTTCTCTCTGTGCCTGGTTTAACTTTTCTGCCAGCGGCAGTGTATGTGGTGACATGTGCATTAACAATTTACCTGAACGATCGAAACTGAATCCGCGTTCTGGTGTAGTCACTTGATGGTATGAAACTCCCAAATCGAACAGTACACCATCGACATAAGTGATCTTGAGACGATCAAGAATTAAACCTAGATTAACAAAGGAATCTTCAAATAGGAAACACCGTTCTTTATGTGGCATAATCATTGCTCGTGCATAGGCAATAGCCTCAGGATCCCAATCGATGCCAATAAATGTCGCGTCTACAGAGTTGTTTAGTAAAGCCAAGAGGTGTCCTGCGCCGCCAACAGTACAATCACAATAGATACCACGGGATGTCTGTACGTTGATCCATTGCACGACTGCATCCAAGAGCACAGGTTGATGAAATGTCATGGTTTGATTTCATCGGTTACCATTGATTACACGAAACTCTTCAATGCTGCTCTTTTGGAAGGATAGATTTCAAATGGGTAGAACCCATATAATCGTAATATGTCATAGAGATAAGGAGAAACATTGACGAGTTTAATATCACCACCGAAATCTTTAAACTTTTTCTGGTAGTCTATGAGCCAACCAACAACCTTATAATTCATGTGGCTCACGCGAGAAAGATCGATGATAACATTATATTCACCATCAGTAATCATACTGTTTAATTTCTGTTCTATTATTTCAAATTCTTTCTCATCTATCTCACCACTCGGTAAGAAGAATGAGACTGTTTTATCCTTACATGCTTCAACGGCTTGGATCTTCATGCTTCCTCCTTCTCAAATCTTCGATGCTTTCTGCATCATCTAAATAAAATTTATCAACCTCTTCGCTAAATTTCTCATAATGTTCAGGTGACCACAATGTGAAGTAATTGATTTCGCCAATGACAATGACGTCCTTAGTAATGGCAGAATGTTCGAGGAGAAAATCCGGTATTAAGATTCTTCCTTGAGCATCGAGATGGTCCTCTTTAACACCAAAGGTAAAATGACGACGATACCGACGTGATTGGAGCCGATCCATTGAGAGCGTGAGTAGTTCGTTGTCTTCGACTCCTTCCCACGTTTTTAGTGCATACACGGCGATCTCGCGATCATAACCAGGAGTGAGGATTAATTTACCTTCAGACTCGTGCCTCAACACATTTCGAAACTGGCTCGGTATGGCTAACCGTTTCCGATCATCAAGGACGTGTCGGAAAAAACCTCTAAATCGAATGTTCCCCATTTTTCCCCATTTCATACCATTTTACATATTATTTATAATTTGTCAAGGGGGAAAATTATTACCAGTGCAGATTAATTCACGATATCACGAGAGTTATTCGGCTGTGATTTCCTGGTGCAGTGTGTTTCCTGTTTTTTAAACAGAAATGAGTAAACAAATGGAGAGTATTGATGGATGCTCTAATGTATCGAGTGATTATTTCTCGATAACCACCTGTTCTTTAAGGGAGAACAAGAGAATAGTTAACACACTGTGTTATAGGTTAAGGTGTAATGATGAAAAAATTATGATACTCTTTTTAACCGTGCAGCAAAAATACCATCAGTATGATATTCACCAGGAAGTACTTTTAGGTATTCATTGCCGACTGGGACAAATTCACCCGCTGGCTCTACAGCAAAATTTTGATTATCCTTTAAGAATGCTTCGACTACCTCCTCATTCTCCTGTGGAAGGATACTGCAGGTTGAATAGATCAAAGATCCTCCGGTTCGTAACAACTTACCAGCATTTGACAAAAGATCATATTGAAGCTTAGCGAGTCGTCTGATCACCTTACCGTTTACGCGATCTCTTACTTCAGGTCTCTTTGCAATCACACCAGAATTACTACATGGTGCATCTACCAGAACTTTATCCATACCTTCTATAGTGTAGTTTCGACCATCAGCAAGTACAGTTCTCACCATAGTAATAGCGAGTCGTAACGTGTTCTCAACAACCAATTTCATTCGTGTACTGCTCACTTCGACAGCAACAATCATACCCTGGTTTCGCATCAACTCTGCCATATATGTTGTTTTACTTCCCGGCGCAGAACAGAGATCGACAATTTTCTCTCCTGGTTTAGGAGATACGAGATGGCAGATCAATCCCTGTGCTTCATCGTGGATTGAAATAAAACCCTGCTTCATGACAGGATTGTTAATTATGCTACTAAGATGATTAACTGATTTGAACTCTGGAAACCAATTCGCGTCTTTGAACTCGATCCCTATATCATGTAATTTCTGTTCAGTCTCTTTGATATCACCCTTGAGTGTATTCATCCGAACGTACGGTGTAGGTCGTATCTTAAACGATTCAATAATTTTTTCTCCATCCATTTGATAGGCATCAATTATTTTTCTGAATACCCAGGCACGTGGCTCTCGTAAGGCTTGAACTCGTTTGTTTCTGATTATCCCCCTCAATACTGCGTTAATTAATCCTTTCTCTTTAATTGTCCTTCCGAAATTAGCCGCCTCGTTAACAATTGCGTAAATGGGAATACGATCGAGAAAGAGATATTGATAGACGGCAATCCTGAGAACATTTTTCAGAAGTAGATCGCAAGAATCAAAATCTCCATTAAAAGATTCTCTGATGATCTGATCAATCTCATCTCGGTGGCGGAGTGTTCCGAACGCCAACTCATTTGCTAAAGACCTATCATTATCTATGAGTTCATCCTTGTCAAAAATATGAGCGAGTGCTTCTTTCAGATTCTTCCCTTCATCTACTTTGCACAGTGCTCGAAGTGTTGCCTCGCGGGCATTCATATCATCATCTCTCCTTCTTTAACACGGAATCCATTGATAAAATCGAGTCCTGAAATCCTTGCCTTTCCCTCTGGTTGAACATCATTGAGAATAACTGAACCGTCTCCAGTTCCAACATGTACTTTTTTGTTTTCGATATGGATGAATCCTGGTTGCAATTTGCCTTCGGCAGAGAGTGCTTGAAAAATTTTCAGCTCTTTACCCCGAAACACTGTCCGTGCTCCAGGACGTGGTGATAGTGCCCTAATAAGATTAATGATGTTTTCTGTACTTTCATGCCAATTAATAATCATCTCCCTCTTATTTATCTTAGCCGCATATGTCTTTATACTCTCGTCCTGTTTCATCCTTACGCAATTATCTGATTTAACCGAATTTAAAATATCGACAATAACCTCTTCGCCAAGTGTAGATAATTTTGCCATCAGTGAACCATAGGTATCATCGGGTTCGATCATAAGTTCTTTTTGGAATATAATATCACCATGATCAATCTTTTCATCCATAAAAAAAATGGTAATACCGGTCTTCTTTTCTCCAGCCATAATGGCCCTCTGAATCGGAGCAGCCCCACGATATTTTGGTAACAGTGAAGGGTGTACATTTAAACCACCGAAACGGGGCACATTGAGTAAATCACCACTTAAAATATGTCCATATGCTGAGAGAACAAATAAATCGGGTTCCAGTCGCGAAATTGTATTAATAAAGCCTTTTTCATTTGGATCGTCTGGTGAAAAGATTCTAATCCCGACACTTTTTGCCCACTCGGCAACCTCTGGTAGTGTAATTTTCAGCCCCCTTCCCTTTGGTCGAGGCTTAACAATTACAATACCAGCGAGTTCAAAATACTCGTTTATTTTTTTTATAATCGGTAGTGAAAATTTTGTTGAACCAAAAAAAATTACTTTCACGAAGGCTATTTATTTTGAGACAACGTCTCAAGATATTTCAATATCTTTTCTTGTTCCTCTTGGGCTATTTTAGCGACGCGTTCAATAAACAGAATCCCATCGAGGTGATCTATTTCGTGCATAACAGCCCGTGCTAAGAGTCCAGTTGCATCAAGTATAGCGTTCTCATTGTAGAGGTCTTTTGCATGAATACGTACTTTCTGTGGTCTCTCAATGTTCAAATAGAGTTCAGGAAAACTGAGACACCCTTCCTCATGAACCTCTAAACCTTCCTGACTGATTATTCGAGGGTTGATAACCACCATTGGTTTCGGCGCATCTCCATCGAGTGAGATATTAATAACAAATAGTCTCAATGGCGAACTGACTTGCGTTGCTGCAAGACCTAAACCATCATTACTCAGCATTGTTTCAATCATATCATCTGCAAGTGTAAATACCTCTTTAGATATTTTGTCAACAGGCTCGGCCTTCTTTTTCAGCACCGGATCTGGATATTTTACTATCTGTAAAATCACTGTACTCCTCTGCTCGATAGGATGAATAAATCTCCACCTTTCGATGGAGCAGTCTACCTACCCCCTCAGATTTTTACGCCACGTCCTCCTACGTACATGTTACATGTATTATCAAAATACTTCATTTTTGAGAAGGAACTTTGTCTGTTCCTGTAGAATGTACCTTATTTACGACATGTCCCTTATCTACTTCCACTTTCACACCATCGGCAATCAGTAAGAGGACTGTATGGTCTTTTACGTTTGTAATAGTCCCATAGATTCCTGATGTCGTAACGACTCGATCGCCCTTCTGTAGCTCACCGAGTAACTTTTGGTGCTGCTTCTGTTTGCGCTGTTGGGGAAGAATCAAAAGAAAATAGAAAACAGCAAATATGAGAATGAGCGGCAAGAGGCTGAGCAGCGGGTTACCCTGAGATTGATTACCTGCTTCACATGTCTGGTTAAACAACAAGAATGTCATTACGTACTCCTTTCTTTCCGATTACTATTATACACATTTTTACTCAGACGTCAAGCTACGATTAAGATGCCACTCTACTATTTTCTGTTTATTCACTCCACGTTCTCTTAACAATTGGTGGTTTCTTATAGAAAACAAATTCAGTATTTGGCTCTTCGAATCCTTTATCGAGTGCTTTTTTGAGTATATAAATAAATAATTTTTTGAGGTAGATTTTTATCTCATCTTCTAATTCTATCTCTGAATGTTTTTTACTATCTCTATCTGCATTCTTATGGTCAGTAAAAAACCGTCCTTTTGAAATTCTGCCATACCAGACAAAATCTCGCTCAGGTCCTCTGATTTGGTATTTCACAATATAATCATTTTTCTTATCAGAGGCATGCCAGAACTTTAAGAAATAGACAATATAGGTCTTGCCAGTCGTTGCGGTATATTTAAATTCATTTAATTGCTGAAACATTATATTGCTCGAAGCTTACTCATTGTTTTAAGTAGTCTGAAAGTTTCTTTATACCATCATAATCAGTCAAATCCAATTTTAATGGCGTTACCGACACATACCCCTCATCAATAGCTTTAAAATCAGTATTCGCATCAACTGTATAGGACAACACACCATCAATTACGCTATACATCACATCGTCTGTTTCGCCATTCCTAAATACTTTATCATGATATATTCTTCTTCCCATCTGGGTAATTTTTTCGCCTTTAATCTCGCCATCAGGAATATTTACATTTAAAACTAAATTCTGAATCTCGGAATTTAAGACTCTCTGTATCAGACCAATAGAATATTTTACGGCATGTGTAAAATCATTATATTCCCGCGATGATAGAGAAATTGCTGCTGACTTAATCCCAGAGGATGCGCCTTGTAGTGCTGCAGCTACAGTTCCTGAATAAAAAACATCACTACCCATATTGGGTCCATGATTTATACCGGAAATGACCAAATCAATTTTTTTATTAATGAGATCGTGATAGGCCAGAAGAACGCAATCGGTTGGTGTTCCGTCAATACTGTAAAATTTATCCCGAATTTTCTCTACCCTGATTGGTCTCTTCAAGGTTAAGGAGTGACTTGCTCCACTCTGCTCGGTCCGTGGAGCAATAGCATAGATATCATACTCTTTGATTTTCAATAACTCTCTGTAGAGCGATTGGAATCCAAGCGCATCATAACCATCATCGTTTGTTAATAAAATTACCGCCATAAAAATCTCACAACCATTATAATAAATCTGATTGTATCTATCAAGGGATGTATGTAACTCTTTTCACTATTGTACACCGCGGTTATTGGGACAAAACCAACTCTATAGTTATGTCTTACTGCCTTCACGACGAGTTCGGATTCGGTCTGAAAATTTTTTGTCTTCAAATCGACGTTATCGAAGATAGCTAAATTTATGTAACGATATCCACACTGAGTATCAGCAATATACTTGTTGCTGAGTAGAGAGACAACGAGCGATGTCGTTCTGTTTGTCATTTTCCTTAGGAAGGGCATCGTCGTAATATTGAAATTGCGTAGACCAACGATCAGATCGTAATCATTTTTGGGTTCTAAAAGTCCACTGAGGTCCGCAACCTTATGCTGACCATCAGCATCAAGTGTGACAGTAGCTCTGAGGTTCCGTGACCGAGCAAGTTCAAAACCACTCCTCAATGCCGCGCCCTTACCCATATTTTTTTTGTGGTGAACAACAGATAATCTCAAATCAGCAGCAATCTTTTTCGTCATATCTTTTGATCCATCATCAACAACAATAATCTTATCCGCGTCGAAGCCAAAGGCGATGACCTCTTTGATTATACTACCAATCGTTTTTTCAGCATTATACGCAGGAATGACCACACCAGTACTCTTTAGATCCATATTCAATTCTACTTCGCTTTTAGTCAATGTCAATATAAATATATCAATTATTAAATCCGCAGCGCTTTACTTTGTACTTATTGGAAATAGAGAACATCAACAAGGTTGTATAACCAGATTATTATTGATGTGCTAATAAATATTGTTCTTTTTTTATACCAAGCATTACAAATTTCATATTTATCATTAATGACTTGCGGGTCTTCTGCTGCCAAATATTCGTCATGGTATTTACTGTAATTATACTGACTAATTGCTAAACCAGTCAAAGAAAGTATCTCCGTAGCGAGAATGGTAAATCCCTTAACTTTTTTATCTCTTTGAATCTGGGATACACCAGGAATCAGCATGGTAAAAGGTATCTTTCTTTCGATATAAATTGTATCTTTCAGGGGTCTTATTATTGGCATCGTCAAAAGTTTTTTATTCTTTGCTTCATTAAAAATATTTGTAATTTTAGGCGATACCGTAACTGGGTCAGGCATAAAGTCCGGTTTCAGATCGAGGAGTTGGTAAAAAACTTTCATTGCTGCTTCTTTTTTACCCATTATTGCTAGGGAATAGGCATAGAATTTATTGATTTCGACAATCTCTGCGTTGGCGAGTGTAGTATCTAATAACACAAGCGGCGCCTGTTCAATAACAGTCTCATAGTCACCTCTTACATAGAGCGATTCTAAATCGGTAAACGCGAAGCAGAGCACAAACAATACAATCATCTCACAACGATTATCTTATGAGTAACAACTGGATAATTTCTTCGATGTAATCGAATAAAATAAATACCCTCTGGCAAATCCATCCTTATAGAGTTTTTATCCTCTACAACGAGTGCACCGATTGAGTTATAGACCTTTATTACATCCCCTGCAGCAAAATCAATTGTAGTGCCTTTTCTGACGTGCGTAGGAAATAAATATGATGGTTCCAATTCCAAGGTTTCACTTTCATCAATCCCTGTTAAAGGAAGTGGATGATATTCCATTGAATTCAGTACATTGACTCTGCCATGACCTCCAATAACATAAATTGTATCACTAACAATCGCCACACCAAAATTTGTTCTTGCTTGGTTCAAGGGTGGTCCTGCAATCCATGTCGAGTCTTGGCCATAGAATACATCTACTGAACTTAAAATGATGCTGTCGTCTTCACCACCAATAGCATATATATGATCGCCGTAACTCGCAACACCAACACCACTACGGCTATGGAACATTGGTTCGGTGATACCCCAATTATCAAAGACGTAAAATTCCATACTGTTTAGGGGGCCATAATAATTACCACCTAAGGCATAGATTCTATTGTTAAAAACGGTGACGCCTAAATTACTGCGCGGTATATTAAGCGAATCAGCTCGATACCAACCTGAATCCCAAGTCGGTGCATAGTATTCAACTTTATTCTCATAGTAAACCAAGAGACTATCCCAATGGTAACCACCAACAGCGAATATGTAGTCCACATAAACACAGGCTCCTAAAGCAGCCCTCGGCTCTGGTAGACTTCTCACAGTATCCCACGTATGGGTCATTGGATCGAATCGTTCAATCACAGATGTATTACTATACGGTCCTGTTCTACCTCCAATAATGTAAATTTTACCATCATAAACAGCACTCCCCACATCATAGCGGGGTGTTGGCAGTTTTTCTGAAATGGTATCCCAGTTATTGGCTATCGGGTCATATACCTCAACCTCATCCAAAATAATACTATCATTATAACCACCAATCACATAAATTTTATTTGCTACGACACCAATACCATATCCATATCTCGGCGTTGGCATGGGTAGACCCAATTGCCAAGATTGAAATACGGTTAATATCATAAACCAGTACATATTCTTTACTTACCTCCTCACCCTGTTTCTAAAAGCAGGGAAATAGATAAAGAGAGTCTATTCACCTCTTAAATCAAAGCTAAATTGATAAACTTTTGTTGAATCCATTGTCACCCTTTTTGATCTTTCGCCCAGTTGGAAGTGCCTGACTCGAATCGTATGGTCACCCAATAACACTGGAATCGGCCTCTCGAGGGGTGTAGTATCTACTAATTCACCATCAATATAGATAATTCCCCAGGGCTCAACTGTAATATCTAAAAATGCACATCTTTGTTCTAAATTATATGTCAATGAACAGTACTCTGTGATCACTACATCCTCAACAAGAATTGGAAAATATGGATTTTTTAAAACTATATTATGTTTCCCTTTCTTTAATTTCAGCGCATCGACAAATGGTGTTGTGCCGATAGAAGCACCATCAATATAGACATCTGCCCATGGTGAAACATTGAGCACCACATCCACGTATTCTTCCTTTGGTTTACTATACACTAGTGCTGGTTTTTCTACAGTCACCTGTGGAGCTATCGAGCTGAGATTCGAAGTATCAACAACATTAAGAGGCATAGATGCCGAATCTATTTCGCTCTGGACAACTTTTATCTCATTTTTTCTACTCAGGTAATTGCTGTAGAGAAAAATCACTAAAATAAAAACAGGAATTACGAGAATAGCGTATATCAAACGGAATCTCCTTTGTCTTGTTCTCGAATAGGTCGAACCAACCAATGGTGTAAATACTGATTCTAACTCTTCAAGATTAGACAGCCGTTTTTCTCGATCTTTAATCAACATCTTTGACACAATATCAGATACATTTTTCGAAAGATTTGGTACAACTTCAGCTAATGTTTTAGGAGTCACATTTAAAACCCGACTTATTGAATCTGCATAGGTCTCACCCTTGAAGGGGTTTTCCCCACTCAATGCTTCATAAATTGTTACACCTAAAGAAAATATATCGCTTCTAAAATCAACCTTCTTTCCTCGAGCCTGTTCTGGAGACATATATGCAGGTGTCCCCAGAACAAAACCTTCCTGAGTGATTGTACTACTATCACGGGCAAATGCCAAGCCAAAATCAGTAAGCTTCACTTCGTTCTTTTCAGTAATCAAGATGTTTGCAGATTTCAAATCTCGATGAACTATTCCTCTTTTATGAGCATATCGCAGTGCTGCAACAACCTGAACGATTATTGGACTCAGTGTTTTTAGATCTATTGAGCCTTTTTTCGCAATTAATTCTTTTAGGGTCATACCTTGAACATATTCTGAAGCTATATAAAAATTATCACCTTTACCCAGTTCATAAATCGTAACGATATTTGGATGTCTCAACTTTGCCTGAATTACTGCCTCCCGCTTAAACCTCTGTACCCATTGAGTATCTGATGACAGATTAGGATGCAGAATTTTCAAAAGGACAAGGCGGTTAAGTATAGGATCTCGAGCCTTGAAGCTCTGAGCAGCCATACCTTCATAAATGAGTTCGATAATTTCGTATTTAGTTTTTTTTCTCATCTTTTTTCCATCGGGATAATTTATATTGAAGAGTCCTCAATGAAATCCCCAAGCTTTCAGCAGTTCTTTCTCGATCACCAGAAAAATTTTCTAGCCTCTTCATTATCTCTTCTTTTTCAATATCTGCTATAGTTTTATCTCTTGTTATAGTTTTTGTTGATATATTCTTGATGTTTAAATCTTCTTCCTCTATTATTTTACCTCGACACAATACAGTTGCCGACTCCAAAATATTTTCTAATTCTCTTATATTTCCAGGCCAATTATGTCGAGACAGACGGTTTAATGCTCGTTTACTGATCTCCCTAACGTCTTTCTCTAATTTCTGAGAATATTTCTTTATCAAGTAATTTGATAACAGAGGAATATCCTCTAATCGTTCACGCAGTGGTGGGAGATCAATTGTGACAACATTAAGTCGGTAATAAAGGTCTTCTCGAAATTTTTCTTGCTTTACAAGTTCTGCTAAATTTCTATGTGTTGCACTTATGATTCTCACATTAACGTACGTATTTATCGTGTCTCCCAGCCTTCTAATTTCACCATTCTGTAATACCCTTAAAATTTTAGGTTGAAGTGAAAGTGGCAAATCAGAGATCTCATCCAAGAATATCGTCCCACCATTTGCAGCTTCGAATAGACCTCTTCTATCGGTCACCGCTCCAGTAAAGGAACCTTTCTTATAGCCGAAGAGTTCGGATTCTAAAAGTTCGTTTGGTATTCCACCGCAGTTGACTGTCACAAATAGTTTATTTTTTCTACAGCCATTATAATGTATAGCACGAGCAACGAGTTCCTTACCTGTTCCTGTCTCTCCTAAAATAGACACAGTGACATCTGTTGGGATAACCTGATTCATAATCTCATACACCTTTTTCATCTTCTCACTCTGACTGATAATTTCTGGGAACTGACGCCATTCCTTTAAGACAGTCTTCAAATTGATGTTCTCTGTTACTATTGATTGATAGAGTTGTGCATTTTCAATTGCAAGTCCTGCAATATTTGCAAATGCTGTTAGAAATTGTACTGTCTCCTCACTGAAAACTGCGTGTTCTGCTCTTGTGTCCACATATATACCACCAACCATTTTATCTCTGCAGGTCAATGGTACACAGGCAATGGATTTTATCTGTTTAAACATAACACTTTCTGCCTTCGGAAATTCTGTTTGAGCATCTATGTAAATCTTAGGTTCTTTCCTGTTGAGCATCTCTTTAAAAGCAGTTTGAGAGAGCTCGCTCAATTCTTTTTCTATAGTACCTTCCATCTGGCGTGCAACCTTTACTTCTAAATTACCAGATTCATCGGTCAGAACAATAAATCCCCGTTCGGCGTTTACTGATTCGATTGCTATGTCCATCACTTTTTCTAATAATTTATCTGTATCTAAAATCGAGTTTAGTAATTGGCTGATTTCGTAGAGTGCTTTAAACATTTTAATCTCTATAAAATCTTTCTTCTTTACTACGAGCTGAATTCCCAAAACTATCAATCACCTCAAGTGTCCAGTAGTATTCACCAGGATCCAAAATTGAAACACTGACGTTATAGGTAGTGTCATTTTGTGCAAAAACATCAAACTCAGAGGCGACTCCGGCTGGGCCTCCGCCAATAATTCTAACTATTTCTCCATGATAGTGAACATAAAACCCATAATCGTATTTATGCCAAATAAATGTTGTATCAGCTATCAAGACATCAAGTCCTCCAGAGGGAAAGATTACATCAGGAGATTGATAAATTATACGTGAAATATAGTATGGCGATGATCGAACAGCTGTATTGTCTTTATCAATTATTTTAAAGAATATCTGTTTGCCTACCAATGCCTCAAGCGTCATACCAGGAAGTTCATCGGCATATAACTTATGCATGAACATTTGTATATCTGGGTCATAATTTAGCCTCTGAGAATAAGAGAGAGCAGGGATTTCAACCAAAACTGAATCGATATCAATATCGCCATCGATATCTCCTGCAATTGTGGATAATTCACAAAAATAGAGAGGACCAGCAGGCAAATTCCTATCATAGTAGTGTGTAGTAACGTCACAGTTTATAAAGTATGGTAAACCGTTCAATTCAACTATTATGGTATCGATCTCACTTGTTTTCGGTACTATTATAGCAGATTCAGGAGAATAACTATCGTGTGTGAAAAATATATACATCGAATCTTCTGGAAGTACGTATAAACCAAAATCACCGCTTGTATCAGTATAAGTAATTACATCAACGTCAGGAATGGATACTTCTACCTCAGCTATGCCATAAGAATTACGCGAAAGTACCCTACCCCAAATATTACCACCTAAATTGGGGTCTAAAGGATTGTCTCTCGGTGCATCTAAAGAACAATTTAGGGAAAATAAAATAATCGTACAATATAAGATTAGGAATAAGGAAAATCCTGATGGATACTGATCTTCAGACCCATATGTATTATCTGTCATTAATCTATTATAAATAATAATTCGTTGAATGTCAAGAAATTATTGAGATTGCTGTGATTCCTTATTGAAAATCTCGACAGACGCGAAGCATTCGCTTCTGAGATTAAAGGTTGATCTCCAAGACCTCAGAACGGTGGAGAAGAAACAGTGAGTTTCTCCCCCACCGATGATTGGTTACTTCAAGAAGATAGTCTTCTTCGTAATGCTCGTCTCATCTGTTTCGAGTTTATAGAAATATACTCCCTTTGGTAGTATACGTCCATTGTTATCTTTGCCATCCCAGGTAATTGAGTAGGGACCGGGTTCTAGAGTTGCATCGAATAAGTCTCTCATGACACTGCCACTAGCATCAAATACTCTGACTCGCGTTCTCGTTTGCTTATTGATACAGAAAGAGAGCTGCGACGATTTTGTAAAGGGACATGGATAGGCAAAAAGAGTCACGTTCATTCCATTTGATGATTTTTGTTCTTCTACTGAGAATAATGGGTAAAGTACAGGACAAACGAATGCTTCTATCCATCCACTCTGTACTAAGATTGCATCTGAATAGATGCACGGTTCATAACCCGATGCTTGAACGTCAATGTAATATATACCGTGTTGTAAGTCATCTACGAGATAGTCACCTAAACCATTCGTTTGCACCTGGAATGATCCTACAGAACCAGTTGCGGTAATACGTGCACCAGAGATCGTCAACCAAGTCTCACCATCAATAACAAATCCTGCGATTCCTCCAGTGTCTGATGGTGTGAGAGCAAAATCAATACCTGATGTAATCTGTCCAGCAATCACATAGACACTTTCTGGATAGGTTGCTGGATAATAACCAGCTGCTGTGGCTCTTACTATGTACTCGCCAACTACCAAATCGTCTACCAAGTAGAATCCATTAGTATCAGAAGAAGCTTGCCCTTGACTCGTCCCCAAGGCATAAATCTGAGCAAACGCAATTGGGGTACCATCTGAGGCATCAGTTACGTGGCCTGATATACCACCAAGCTCAAACGTATCGAGAGGAACAAGGGCAAAATTAATATCAGTAGTTATCTGATCCTCTACTACCTCAACAATTTCTGGATATCCAGCAGGTTCAAATCCTGATGCCGATGCACTCACTTGATAAAAACCAGGTGCGAGATCTTGGATAAAATATTCTCCATAGTAATTGCTATGATCCTGCCCGATTACTGCAGAATCAGAAGCAATGGCAATGACTAATGCGCCGAGGATGGGCTGGCCACTATGTGCATTTGTGACGTGTCCAGAGATACCAGTAGGCGTACCGCCAGAGGGATTGAGCCAAAAATCGATATCA
>LJNI01000033.1 GCA_001303225.1 candidate division TA06 bacterium DG_78
ACTCAAAGACGAAACGTGGTTCCCGCAGTGATCGACATTGGCACATTGCCAAGGGAGAAATCGGTGATGGCATGGGATATATTTTGAACCATCCGGCATTACAGGGAAAACCATTTATTATGGAGACACCAAGGACCAATTTGAAAGAGGACTTGATGAATATGAAGATGGTGAGGAAGTTGTTGAGTAAGGGATAATGTATAGTTGGCAGTATACATCATTAGGGATCTTTATTACGTTGCTGCGTAGGGCGTAGAGCGTATTGTGTAACATCGACAAGTCTATTGACCGTGCTGAAAATCTGTATATCATTTGTATGGTAAAGGAGGAATAAAGTGGCACACGCATATACGCCAGGGCTGAAGGTTTTAGAATATACAACAGTAACTAAACAACGACGTCTTCCTCTGCCAGGTGAAATACTCGTCTCTGAGGGGGAAAAGATTCCTGGTGAAAAGGTTGTTGCACGTACGAACTTACCAGGGAATGTTCAGACCCAAAATGTAGCAGGATTATTAGGTATTTTACCTGATGAAATTGAAGAGTCGATGCTTAAAAAAATTAGTGATACAATTAAAAAGGATGAAGTCATTGCCCAGAGTAAGGGATTCTTTGGTTTGTTTAAATCACAAGTAAAGAGTCCCATTAATGGAGCAATCGAGAGTATTTCAAAGATAACAGGTCAAGTTATCTTGAGAGAACCACCGATTCCGGTTGAAGTAATTGCCTATATTGATGGTGAGGTCATTGAGATTCTTAAGAATGAAGGTGTTGTATTAAGGACCAATGGAAGTTTTATCCAGGGTATCTTTGGCATTGGTGGTGAGACTATCGGTGCGCTTACCATGGCAATTGCCAAGCCTGATGAAATTCTGGATGAAAAAAATATCGACAAGGCATTCAATAATAAAATTATCATTGGTGGTTCAATAGTGACGTATGATGCATTAGTAAAGGCTCGCGATGTTGGTGTTAAAGGTATCGTTGTTGGTGGTATTGAAGATCAAACCCTGAAAAAGTTTATGGGGTATGATATTGGTGTCGCAATCACCGGTGCTGAAAACGTTGGATTGACATTGGTCGTGACAGAGGGGTTTGGTAAGATGAATATGGCGGAGCGGACATTTTCTCTTTTGAAGTCACTCTGCGACAAGAGGGCTTCAATCAATGGTGCAACGCAGATTCGGGCAGGAGTTATGAGACCTGAGGTGATTGTGCCATTAGAGATTGCGCCGTCTTCTAAAAAAACAGTGGATATTTCAACAGGGACCGGTTTAGATATAGGTATGTCAGTAAGGATTATCAGAGAGCCATATTTTGGCCTCATCGGGACAGTAGTAAATTTGCCTGTTGAGTTAGCAATGATTGAGACTGAAGCCAAGGTGAGAGTGTTGGAAGTAGAATTGGCTGATAAACGCACGGTAACACTCCCTCGGGCGAATGTCGAAATTATAGAGGAGTAACAATGAGTACCCTTATATTTATTATTATTTCATCGGCTGGCGTTGGTTCGCTGTTGATGCCTTCATCACCAGTTGGTGTATTAACAAGTTTTTCCTCGTCACAACACGAAGAAGCAATTTTCTATAATCCTGCTCATTTTGAAGCGAGTGAAAACTTTAAACTCTCGTGTTTCTATAACCACTTTTATCTAGGAATGCGCAGTTTTTCGTTCGCATTGAGTAAGATGGTGAAGTCTATTGACCTCGGGTTGGCTATTAATAATTTTGATTATGGAGACATGGAATTACGGCCTGACTATCCAACCGAAGATCCTGTGTTCAACTATACTGCCAATGATTTATCAATCGTGTTGAGTGGTAGAGTGAAGGTGTCGTCAGAGGGGAAAATCGGGTTGAATGTAAAGTATATCTACGAACACATTTATACATACTCAGGTTATGCGTTTGCTTTTGATATCGCTTTTGCATACGGTTCTGCAAAGAACGGAATAAGTTTTGGTGCATCGAATTTTGGTACGCGCATAACGCTCAATAATGAAGAAGTAAATCTTCCAGCTCGACTCAGTATCGGAGGTTATCATAGTTTTGGGAAAATCGTTGCGAGTGCTGACGCTCATTATCTCATAAATAATGCTGAAACAGAGTTTGGTGTTGGAGTTACACTTCCAGTTCATTCACTCATAACACTCAGTGCAGCAATGAACTATCGAGAAAATCTGTATCCAGGTTTTGGGGTAACGATAACTCCAGGAGGATGGGCGATTAAATATGGTGCTGCGCTTTATCCTAAAAACCTTGGTATGGTGAATATTCTCGGAATAGGGTTTGGATTTTAGTGAACGGAATTTGGCTCGATTTTGAAAAACCAATAGTTGAACTAGAAGCCAAAATTGAGGAACTAAAGGGTTTACCCGGTTCTCATGAAGAAATTAAGCGTCTCAGATCACAGGTTGAGAAACTGAAGAAAAGAATTTATAGCAACCTGAGTCGCTGGCAGCGTGTTCAGTTAGCGCGTCATCCGCGACGTCCCTATCCTCTTGATATTTTAAAACTGATTACCGATGATTTTATTGAGCTGCATGGGGATCGAAGATTCGGCGATGACAAAGCGATTGTTGCTGGTTTTGCAAAACTTGATGGTTTTAATGTCGCAATTGTTGCTCAACAAAAGGGACGTGACACCAAAGAGAAAATAAGACGAAATTTTGGCATGCCGCATCCTGAGGGTTATCGAAAAGCGCTCAGAATCATGAAACTGGCAGCAAAATTTGGTATGCCTATTATAGCGATGGTTGATACACCTGGTGCATATCCCGGTGTTGGCGCTGAAGAACGAGGTCAGTCAGAGGCGATCGCGACAAATCTCTCCGAATGTGCACTTTTACCTGTTCCGATAGTAGTGGTTATTCTTGGTGAAGGTGGGTCTGGTGGTGCACTTGCAATTGCAGTGGGTGATCGTATCTTGATGTTTGAGAATGCAATATACTCAGTCATTTCACCTGAAGGCTGCGCTTCGATACTGTGGCGTGATTCATCAAAAAATAAAGATGCGGCCGAGGCACTGAAACTCACTGCCCAGGATTTGTCTAAATTTAAGATAATTGACGAAATTATTCCTGAACCTGTGGGTGGTGCTCACCTCGATATAGAACTCACCGCTAAAACGTTCAAAGAAACAGTTATAAGAAATTTAAAGACACTTACCGCCATTCCAGTCGATGAACTTCTGTCATTAAGAATTCAGAAATTTCAACAGTTAGGAGTATATAAAGAATAATGGCACTCGAGGGGAATTTAGACGATTTCGAATTGACCGATGTTTTTCAATTAATCCAATTAGGACAAAAGGACGGAGGATTGAGAATTGAGTCGGCTAATGATGTTGGTGTTGTTTATTTTAAGAATGGTATAGTCGTTCATTCAAAGACAAATTATCTCCAAGGTGAACCTGCGATTGCCACTATTCTGAGTTGGAAAAAGGGACGTTTTGTATTCACCCCAGGCGAAGAGACACTCGAAAAGACCGTTGATTTGCCTATCCAGCAGGTAATCCTTGAGGCAGCTCGACGAATCGATGAACTCAAGAGGATTCAGAGACTTATTCCCTCATTTAATGCCACAGTCCAGCTCATTGAGGAACCAGATATTGATGTTGAAAAAATTCATTTACAACCTCAGGAGTGGAAGATTCTCTCTTTTATTGATGGCACCCTGACTGTCAGACAGATAGCCCACAAAACAGGTGTTTCAGAATTGGAAACAGCACGTGTGCTCTACGGACTCATTTCGTCAGGACTTGTAAAAATTATCTCTCGAGTGGAAAAAAGTGACAGAGAAGAGAAAAAAACTGACAAAAAGTCTGATGAAAAAGAGGGCGGTTTCTTTGGTCTCTTTAAGAGGAAATAAATTTCCTCTTTGATTACGCAGATTCACCCCGTTAGATACATAATTACTAGCAAAAAGAGATATTGGAAGGTTTTCGCTGTTGTCTGGTTTAGCCATATTTTGAAATAAAGTTACTATCTAACGGGGTTAAAGTAGATTATCCCGCCTAATGGGCGGGATTCTCGCTCTGCAGAACACAGAGAAATTTTTTAATGTTTGTATCACTGTAATCAAAGCTCTCTGATGAGATCTATAAATGTTTTATAAGGAATTGCTGTCCACGATTCTGCTGCTATGGCTCCACCCGATAGACTAATCATTGAAACCTTGGCTGCAGATTCTTCATTTGGTGCTTCGTAGATATCTAAAAAATCATATGGACCTAAGAGTGCATAATGAGCAGTAAACTTTACCTCTGGGCAATTTTTTTTGACGCGCTCAATCCATTTTCTTCCGATCTCTGCTCGTTTTCTGACGTCCTTTGTCAACTCAGGTGAAAGTTTTGTCGCTAAGATATATGTCGCCATCCTGCCTCCTTTTATGTCATTATAATCTTTCTGTGTCTTCGTGTCAAGTCAGGATAATATTGACAGAATGACCGTTAGTTGGTATACTCTCTTGTGACGTGCAGAAGAACCACCAGGGCATTTCAAAAAGAAATAAACTGTCTCCGGAATACGTCACTCAGAATTTTACTCATTTCTATCACTGATCAATTAGGTATACATAGTTTTTATTCGGATGTTATTTACAATAGGCTGGTGTAGTTTGAGGGAGGCGTGTATGTACCAAAAAACTATACGTTTGCTTATCGTAATTACAACCGCAGTTAATTTATTCTATACACCAAGTATTCTTTTTGCTCAGGGTCTATCTGATCGGGTTCAAGAATTTTTGAGAAGCCGTATTGAATCAGTCAGCGGCTTGCCGAAGATTTCTGTTGGAGAAGAACTTATCTATGCTTCGGTAGTTTTGCCAGTTTTCTATGAGCGAAGAGGTTTTTGGCCTGTATGGAGTAATGATGATGGGTTACTGCCCAACGTAGATGTTATGGTAAAGGCCATCCGCACTGCAGAGCATGAAGGATTCAATCCGAATGATTATCATATTCTCAGGATCGACGCCATGGTAGGCGAAATACGGCAAAACCAAAAGAATAAAATTCCATTCGACCCGAGGCGATTCGCTGATCTCGATTTACTCCTCACCGATGCTTTCTTGATTTATGGAGCACATCTCCTCGCTGGAAAAGTTGACCCAGAAAAAATTGATGCAGAGTGGAATGCTTCTCGTCGAGAAGTTGATCTCGCTGAGGTGCTTGAGAATGCACATACAAAAAATAGAATCCTTGATGCTCTACAAAATCTCCTTCCTCCACAGCCAGGTTATACGAGGTTGAAAGAAGCATTGGCACGATATCGAAAGATTGCAGCGAGTGGTGGTTGGTCTGTTGTACCCGCAGGACCTAAGTTGCAAAAAGATGATAAGAACGAACGTGTTAGCATATTACGTAATCGACTCATTGCTACAGGTGATCTGGTTTCTTTGAAAGGTGATAGTGCAGATTTATTTGATGACGAATTAGAACAAGCAGTACGGAGGTTTCAACAGAGACACGGACTCGATGTCGATGGTGTTGTTGGTCCGGCTACACTGGGTGCATTAAACGTTTCAGTTGATGAGCGCATCGAGCAGATAATACTCAATATGGAGCGCTGGCGCTGGTTGCCTCATGATTTAGGCAGAAGATATGTCATTATTAATATTTCTAATTTTGAATTAGATGTTGTTGAGAATGGGAAAACAGTGATGACAATGAAGGCAGTGGTTGGAAAGCCGTTTCGACGAACGCCTGTATTCAGCGACAAGATGACGTATCTCGTGCTGAGCCCTTACTGGAATGTTCCAAATAATATCGCCGTGCAGGACATCTTACCCATAATCCGTAAAAATCCAGGTTATCTCACATCCAAGAAAATTAAGGTTTTCAAAGGATGGGGTGTAGAGGCTCAGGAAATTAGCCCCGCTGCAGTCGATTGGACAACGATTACCGCGAAGAACTTCAACTATCGATTTCGACAGGACCCTGGATCTCAAAATGCACTCGGTCGTGTGAAATTCATGTTTCCGAATAAGTACAATGTCTATATACACGATACACCCTCAAAAGAGTTGTTTGCCAAAGCCGAGCGTGGCTTTAGCTCTGGTTGTATTCGTATAGAAGACCCGATTGACCTTGCCGAGTATGTATTACGTGGGGATCCAAAATGGACAAGAGAAAAAATCCTTATTGAAATCAATAAAGGCATAGAGCAGACAATCAAGTTACCCGAACAAATACCAGTTCACTTACTCTATTGGACTGCATGGGCAGATGAGAATGGCTTAGTTCAATTTCGTAATGATGTTTATGAGCGTGATAAATTATTGGAAGAGGCATTTTTTGAAAAACCACCCAAAGCCACAAATTAAAGAGGATACGAAATGAGAGGATATTTGAAAAAAATAACCTATGTATTTGGACAGAAGTTACGGATAATACCTTTTATTATTGTATGTTTATCTATGATCAACGGCTTCGCATCTGGATTCTCTGCTGGAAAGGCTACTTTTTCTATTAAGTGCAAAGATGAAATATCCGCCTACAGAGTTATTGGGGTTTTTATACTACCTAAAGAGAAATTGATAATTGAAACACTATCTCCAACGAAAAACGATCAATATTCACTGAAATCCTCAATCGGTACTATAGCTGAGATTAAAGAAAATAAGTGGCAATGGCTTGCTCCACAGGAAAAAGGACTGTATCAACTGATCGTACAGAATGTACAGACACTGGATTCTATAGTCATGAATATTTTTGTTATGGTTCCCTATAGTGAACTCAAGGGTGAGTATCTTAATGGATATCGAATTGGACGATACCCAACCATTCCGTTAAAGCAGTTACCCATATATAAACCACCGAAAGGATTCATTGAAGTGACGAAAGAAAATGAGGATGCGTATATTTCTCCACACTTTCAACTTAAAGAATTCTTATGTAAACAGGTAAGTAATTATCCTAAATACGTTGTCTTAAGGGAAAGGTTACTTTTGAAGTTGGAGTTAATTTTAGAAAAGGTGAATGAAAAGGGTTACCAATGTAATTCACTTCATATCATGAGTGGATATAGGACGCCATACTATAATAAGGCTATTGGCGATGTTAAATACAGTCGTCATGTCTATGGAGGTGCTGCAGATATATTTATCGACGAGAATCCAAAAGATGGTATGATGGATGATCTTAACAAAGACGGTGAAATCAACTATAAAGATGCTGAGTTAATATATGATATTATAGATAAAATGTATGGAAAACCGTGGTACGAAATCTTTATCGGTGGATTAGGAAAATACAAAAAAACTGCATCACATGGTCCTTTCGTGCATGTTGATGTTAGAGGTTTTCGTGCCCGATGGGGATATTGATGAATATCATCGACAAAAAACTTAAGAAAAATTTAGCTCGGTATATATTTCAATGCGGGCTTGCAACCGGTACGATTCTTTTAATACTCATCTTCCTTGATATTCTCACACATACTGCGATCATTGCTACTTTAGGAGCTACTGCTTTTATTGTTTTTACAATGCCCAGGGCATATGCATCTGGACCACGACCTTTGTTTGGTGGTTATTTTATTGGCATATGTGTTGGTTGTGTGTTTAGTTTCTTGTCGACTGCGATTTTCAAAATACCGGTAATCATTACTCAAATAACTGCATACATAATATTCGGAGCTTTAGCAGTCGGTGTGGCTATCTTCTTGATGGCGATAACAAATACAGAACATGCGCCGGCTGCGGGTATGGCTTTGGGATTGGTAATCAATGAATGGGATTTATTGACTATTGCATTTATCGTGGCTGCCGTGTTATTTATGGCAGGGTTAAGAACCTTCTTAAGTCCATTGATGATAGATTTAAGGGATATCCGTGAGCATGATTAAGTGATATATTCGTTATTTATAGGAAATTTTATATTTTACATGGCTGTAGCGTAGTAAAAACGAGGAGGTGATTGGGTATGCCAAAATTTATTAAAAAAAGATCAAAAAAGAGGGGTCTACCACCAGGCACGCTTGTTCATATTGGAGAGAAGAGCGCTGAAAAGGTAAAGATCACAGTCATTGATTATGATGAAAAGGAATTCCAAGAAAAAGAAGTAGGAAAAATCGAAGAATGTTTTCCTTTTAAAGATACACCTACTGTGACCTGGATAAACATAGATGGAGTTCACGAAACAGAAATTATAGAAAAGATTGGAAAGCATTTTAATGTACATCCACTTATTTTGGAAGATATCGTCAATACAGGGCAACGACCCAAAATGGAGGATTTTGAAAAGTACATTTTTATTGTTTTAAAGATGTTGTATTATGATGAACATGAGAGTGAAATAAAGATCGAACAAGTAAGCGTGATTCTTGGAAACAATTTTGTTATCTCTTTTCAGGAAAAAATTGGCGACGTGTTTGATTCTATCAGGGAAAGGATACGGAAAGGAAAAGGTCGCGTCAGAAAAACTGGTGCTGATTATCTCGCCTACTCATTACTTGATGCAGTGGTCGATGGCTATTTTACTATTTTAGAAAAGATCGGAGAAAAAATAGAATCGCTGGAAGATATTGTGGTTGCCGAGCCGACTCCAGAATCACTCAGTACAATTCACAATCTAAAGAGAGAAATGATATTTTTACGTAAATCAGTCTGGCCTCTCAGAGAGGTAGTCAATAGTTTAACACGAGCCGAGTCAGTGCTCATCAAAAAATCTACTGCAGTATATTTGCGTGATGTGTATGATCACACGATTCAAGTTATCGATACCGTCGAGACATACCGAGATATGCTATCTGGACTGCATGATACGTACCTTTCGAGCATTAGTAACAGGATGAATGAGATCATGAAGGTTCTGACAATCTTCGCTGCAATATTTATTCCGCTCACCTTTATCGCAGGTGTCTATGGAATGAATTTCCACTACATGCCTGAGCTCAACTGGCAGTGGGGGTATTTTGGTGCACTCGCCATCATGGTCGGTATTGGTGTTTCGCTGGTTATATATTTTAAGAAAAAAGGTTGGTTGTGAAACAACTTGCCAAACTCATTCTTGAAGATGGCTCTGTTTTCCAGGGGAACCTCTTCGGTGATAAGAAAACAGCAACTGGTGAAGTTGTTTTCAATACCGGTATGGTTGGTTATCCAGAAAGTCTAACTGACGCCTCTTATCATGGACAAATCTTGGTTCTCACCTATCCATTAATAGGAAATTATGGAGTGCCAGGATATGAAGAGGAAGGTGGGTTGTTAAAATATTTTGAGTCAGATAAAATACGCGCTCAGGGATTGATTATTTCTCAGTATTCTGATGCACATTCCCACTGGAACGCCAAGAAGTCGTTATCAGAATGGATGAAAGAGTGGAATATACCAGGAATTTATGGGATTGATACGAGGCAGCTAACAAAGAAATTGAGAGAAAAAGGAACCATGCTTGGCAAGATAGTGTTTAATAAAAAGAATACTCTATTCGAGGATCCGAATAAGAGAAATTTAGTAGCAGAGGTCAGTATTACAGAGCCCATTGTTTACAAAAAGGGAAGAACCAAAATTGCACTAATTGATTGCGGCACTAGATACAGTATCATACGAGCTTTTCTCAAAAGGAATGTAACGGTGATACGAGTGCCATGCGATTACGATGTTGTAAGAGAAAAAGTAAATGGTATTGTTATTTCTAATGGTCCGGGTGATCCTCGACTGTGTAGTGAGACGATCGACAATGTAAAGCGAGCACTCTCTAAAAACATTCCTATTCTTGGTATCTGTCTCGGTTCTCAGATTTTAGGCATCGCAGCAGGAGCTCAGACATATAAACTGAAATATGGACACCGAAGTCATAACCAACCATGTGTCGAGGCAGGAACCAAGAGATGCTACATTACACCACAGAATCATGGCTACGCTATTGATTCAGATACACTTCCTGAGGATTGGCGTGTATGGTTCTATAACAATAATGATCATACAAATGAGGGGATAATTCATGTTTCGAAACCGCTCTTTGGAACGCAATTCCATCCTGAAGCATCTCCTGGACCAGATGATACACAATTTCTCTTTGATGTATTCCTGAGGAGCATGGGTTAATCATGGAAAAGCAGCACGAGATAAAGAAGGTTTTGATCTTAGGGTCGGGAGCGATACAAATAGGGCAGGCAGGTGAGTTTGATTACTCTGGTAGTCAGGCAATCAAAGCACTCAAAGAGGAGGGAATTAAAACGGTTTTGATTAATCCAAATATTGCGACGATTCAAACATCGGATTACCTTGCTGATAAAGTATACTTTCTACCCATCGATGTACACTTTGTTGAAAAGATAATTGAGAAAGAGCGACCAGATGGTGTCTTATTGAGTTTTGGTGGACAGACAGCACTCAATGTCGGTGTTGGCTTGGCTGAAAAAGGAATTTTTAAGAAATACCGGGTGAAAGTTCTGGGTACACCCATCGAGGCAATTCAGAACACCGAAGATCGGGATTTGTTCGTTAAAAAATTGAAAGAAATTAATCTCAAAGTGCCAATGAGTGAGGCAGTGACATCTGTAAGCGAAGCGGTTGCAGTAGCGAAAAAGATTGGTTATCCAGTAATTTGTCGTATCGCATATGCCCTCGGTGGTTTGGGTTCAGGTGTCGCACATAATAAAAAACAGTTGGATGATATAACAAAGAAGGCCTTTTCATTTACAAAACAGATTTTGATTGAGAAGTATTTTGGTGGCTGGAAAGAACTCGAGTATGAGGTGGTGAGAGATCAGTGTAATAACTGCATTGTTGTCTGTTCGATGGAGAACGTCGATCCCATGGGTATACACACTGGTGAGAGCATTGTGGTTGCTCCAGTACAGACATTAACCTCTTCTGAAAATTTCAAATTGAGGGCTTTATCAATACAGGTGATACGCCACCTCGGTATCGTTGGTGAATGTAATATACAGTTTGCTCTCGATCCGCAGTCAGAAGACTATCGAATAATTGAAGTGAATGCACGATTGAGTCGGAGTTCGGCACTCGCGTCAAAGGCGACAGGCTATCCATTGGCATTCATCGCGACTAAGTTAGCGCTCGGCTATAGTCTCACTGAGGTCACAAATATCATAACCAAGGAAACATCAACCTGTTTTGAACCAGCCTTAGATTACGTTGTTGTTAAGTATCCTCGATGGGACCTGCAGAAGTTCAAAAAAGTCAAGGTTTGTATCGGTTCAGAAATGAAATCTGTAGGCGAGATAATGGCAATAGCGCGTAGTTATGAAGAAGCTCTCCAAAAAGCGATTCGAATGTTGGATGTCGGAATGAAAGGGTTGGTTTGTAATGATATTTACTTTGATGATATTGAAAAAGAACTCAAAGAGCCGACTGATAAAAGGATATTTGTAATTGCTGAAGCAATAAGAAGAGGATATAGCATAAATAAAATATACCGTCTTACTAATGTTGATCCGTGGTTTTTATATAAGATACAGAATATTGTTAACATTGAAAAAAAGCTGAAACGCTACAGGTTTAAAAATTTACCTGCAGCTTTATTGAAAGAAGCAAAACAAAAGGGTTTTTCCGATTTACAGATAGCAATGCTCACAAAGAGTGATGAATTAAAGGTTAGAGAAAAAAGAAAAAAATTGAATATCATACCCTGTGTAAAACAAATTGATACACTCGCAGGAGAATACCCAGCAAAAACGAACTATTTGTATTTGACCTATAATGGTGATGAAGATGACCTCGATTTCACAGAAAAAGATCAGGTGATTGTCTTAGGTGGTGGTGCCTATCGGATCGGTTCATCAGTAGAATTTGATTGGTGTTGTGTCAATTCGGTCATAACGCTGAAGGACTTAGCGTACACGACAATAATGATAAATTGCAATCCAGAAACAGTAAGTACAGATTATGATATATGCGATAAGCTCTATTTTGATGAGCTCACTTTTGAAAAGGTTTTGGATATATGTGAAAAAGAACGGCCTTTGGGTGTTATCGTCTCGATGGGTGGTCAGATTCCTAATAACTTGGCACTACCTCTACACAATACAGGAGTGAAAATACTCGGCACATCTGCGAGCGGCATTGACCGTGCAGAGGATCGACATAAATTTTCTCAGCTGTTGGATAAGTTGAGGATTGATCAACCAGTATGGAAAGAGTTGACGAGTCTCAAGGAGGCTGAGCAGTTTGCCGATGCTGTTGGCTATCCTGTTCTGGTGAGGCCCAGTTATGTACTCAGTGGTGCCGCGATGAGTATTGCGCTCAGTAGAAACGAATTGAAAGAGTACCTTAAAAAAGCGTCTGACGTGAGTAAGAAACATCCAGTGGTTATCAGCAAGTTTATCACTGATGCGAAGGAGATCGAAATCGATGCGGTTGCCAATGATGGTCAACTCTATTGCTATGCCATTTCAGAGCACGTTGAGAATGCAGGTGTCCATTCAGGAGATGCAACATTGGTGCTACCACCACAAAGAACATATCTTGAGACAATGAGGAGGGTAAAAACTATTGCGAAGCAGATAGCAAAATCCTTGAAGATTACTGGCCCGTTTAATATACAGTTTCTCGCGAAAGATAATGATGTTAAGGTGATTGAGTGTAATTTACGGGCGTCGAGAAGTTTTCCTTTTGCTTCAAAAGTGTTCAAGATAAACTTTGTCGATTTAGCGACTAAAATCATTACGGGAAAACCAGTGCCGAAAATTGATCGTTCTTCTTTTGATTTAGATTATGTCGGAGTGAAAGCACCACAGTTTTCTTTTACTCGATTGAAAGGTTCAGATCCTATCTTGGGCGTGGAAATGACTTCCACAGGCGAGGTCGCGTGTCTGGGTGATGATTTCAATGAGGCATTTTTGAAAAGTCTCATTGCTGTTGGATTTAAGCTGCCGAAAAAAACAATTTTGTTGTCGACTGGCCCAGTATATAGTAAAGCAGAACTCTTGGAGAGTACACGGGCATTAAAGAAAATGGGTTTCAGACTTTATGCGACAAAAGGTACTGCCCAATTCATGAAAGAAAATGGCATAAAGGCAGGAATCTTACACTGGCCACTGGAAAACAGAGAGCCTAATACGATTAGTTTTATTGCAGATGGCAAAATCGATTTGGTAATAAATATACCAAAGAATATTGAAAAGGAGGAACTCGATAATGACTACCTCATAAGGCGGACTGCAGTTGACTATGGTGTCCCATTGATTACTAACCTACAGCTTGCAAAAAGGTTTATTGAGGCAATGTCACGGACTCCGCTGAAAGCATTGAAATTCAAGAGCTGGGATGAATATAATTAGTTATCTACTGGTCGCACTTAGATGATTAATTAAACATGATGTGTTAAATAATAAAGAAAAGGAGGAGAAATGGCTGAAGAAAAAAAATATACTGAAAAAGAGTGGCATAAGAAAAAAGCAGTTGATTTGTTTAATCTCGTTTGGAGTTTTTTGGATAAAAAAGAGAGGACAAAGGAAGAGGACGATAAGATGGTTCATGCGGCTCATGCCTCGCGCTTTCATTGGGGTGAGATCGGAACACCGCTAGAGTGTGAGCGTGGTGAATGGCAGATATCCCGCGTGTATTCAATTTTAAATAGACCACAACCTGCACTTTATCATGCCCGCAGATGTTTGGAGATTTGCCAGGAAAACAATTTTGCTGATTTTGATATTGCATTTGCTTGTGAGGCGATGGCTAGGGCGTACGCAGTTGCCGGAGAAAAGTTAGAAAGTGAAAAATATCTTGCAGCCGCAAAAGAGGCTGGCGAAAAAATAAAGGGTAAAGAAGACCGGGAATATTTCCTTGGCGATCTAAAAACAATTCCTGGTTAATTAAATATAGAAACTAATTAACCCTGCTCTATAGATAGATAGTATGCTGTTCATTAACATTATTTTGGTTGCATATGTTATAGCAGGATGTATCTACTGGTTGTTCCACCTCTATTATATATTGCGCGTCATCAAATCAGTACCCTTATTAGAAAATTTGAAATACGATAATAGTAAGAAATGGCCAAAAGTTTCTATAATAATTCCTGCACGTAATGAATCTGCTACGATCAAAGATGCAATACAATCCCGGCTGCATGACGATTACCCAAATGTGGAAATTTTGCTTATTAATGATCGTTCCACTGATAATACTCGTGAGGTCATCGATAAAATTGCTGCGCAAGATAATCGCGTTAAGCCGATACACATTACTGAGTTGCCTGATGGATGGATAGGTAAATTATATGCAATGCACCGGGGTGTTCAGCAAGCCACAGGTGATTGGTTTCTGTTCAGCGATGCAGATGTACACGTAAAAAAGACAACATTGAAACGTGTCATCTCACACTGTGAATTACGAAGATTAGACCATCTTGCTGTCTTCCCAAAATTGCTTCCAACAAATTTTGTGCTTGATAGTGTCTTGTCAATATTTGTCCGGCAGCTATGCATGTGGTGTAGGGTCTGGGCCATTGAAAATAAAGATTCAAAAGCCTTTACTGGTTCTGGGTCTTTCAACCTTGTCCGGCGCAGTGCCTTTAAAAAAACAGAGGGTTTTGAGTGGTTGAAACTTGAAGTTTGCGATGACGTTGCACTTGGGCAGATGCTTAAAAAATCAGGGGCTAAAAGCTCTTTAGTTAACGGATGCAAATTTGTGAGCGTCTACTTTTATCATACAGTTCGCGAGATGGCGATTGGTGCAGAGCGGGCAACATTCACAGTATTTGGTAATTTTAGTGCTGTTCGCCTCATCTCTGGCGCTGTGATATCGATTTTTATAGAGTTATCTCCATTCCTTGCATTGTTTATAAGTGGAATTCCTTATATCCGGTATATCGGTGTGGCAACGATTACGATCGCTCTAATCATTTCGACTTTGGTGAGTATATGGACAGACCGACCTATTTTTCCTAGTTTACTTCTACCGATGAGCGTGCCTATTATAAACGGAATTGCGATACGCGCTGCAATCTTAGGGGCAATCAGAAAGGGTATACAGTGGCGTGGAACATTTTATTCAACTGAAGTGCTTAAAAAAGGCAAGCGGTTAGATTTCCAATTTTTGTTTTTTAAATAGTTATTACATTACTTCTTTCGAAACACCATATTTATATGGCTATCAGATTTTGCGGGTTTTAGCGTCCTCAAAGAATCATAAGCTTCAACAAATTCAAGCTCTACATTTTCTGCCATTTCAACCATTTCATGCATCGAATAGATCCTAAATTTGAAATCGATTTCATCGATGTATGTTAGGTCTTTATTTCTTTTTTTATAAAAAATCCATTTATTTTCGACTGTTGAGTGGAATGTATCGAAATGGTGTTTGAACATTACGACAAAATTGCCGGTATCTTCGTACGCAGTTGGACAGAAGTGCTGAAGCAGAAATTCTCGTGACATGGTCGATAGAATCATGAAAATTCCTTTTTTCTTTAAAGACTTTGAGATATTTCGAAAAATTCTTTCATCGGTTTGTTTACTATAGAATCCAATTGATGTCCATATGCTGATCACGACGTCGTATTTTCTCCTGATTGCAGTATCCAAATTTCTCATATCACCAGGGATAAACTGTACATTTTTTATTTTCTTTTTTTTGGCTCTTTTGATTGCATCACTCAGACACAGAGAACTGATGTCGATACCGGTCACCTTGAACCCCATTTTTGCTAAATTAATACTTATTCTTCCATTACCACAACCGAGTTCAAGGATCGTTCCTCTGTAGATGCCGTATTTTTTGAGAATTTTAGTGATTGCTCGTGCATCTCTTGCTCCATACTTCCATCTCACATTCAAGAACTGCAACCACAATTTATCCTTATCAATAAAAAACTCTTTTGTCCAGTGCTGCACTTTCACTCCTTTTTTATATTATATCTTTGTGATGCTAAAAATCAATATGGAATTTCTCAATTGACTATAGTTGGAAAATAAATATAATACAGATAACGGATAACAGATTGCTGATATGGGATGGTAGATAAGGACTGATTTGCAGCCCTGATTCGTCTGCGTCGAACCAGGACGCTATATTTAACAATTCCCACAAATTATTCCCTGCGTGGGATTAAATTTGTGAGGATCCTGTACCACAAGGTACAGGGCAAATGGGTAATAAAAATTTAATATGCAGCACTGACGTTTTGGAAAAACGTCAGCACGCTGATTTTTACAGTCACAGCAAAGCTGTGAGTAAAAATCGCGCCTGTAGCTCAATCGGATAGAGCAACGGATTTCTAATCCGTAGGTTGCGTGTTCGATTCACGCCAGGCGC
>LJNI01000162.1 GCA_001303225.1 candidate division TA06 bacterium DG_78
GCTCATTCGTAAAATCAGAAGCGCAATGATTTATCCTGTCATCATTACTGTTGTCGCAGTTTTTGCTATCGCTGCAATGCTTATCTTTGTTATTCCGGTTTTTGCAAAGATGTTCGAAGGTGTTGGCCAAGATCTTCCGGCTATGACGCAGTTGGTTATTACTCTGTCCAATTTGGCAAAAGTTTGGGCTGTTCCAGCAGTTATTATCTTGATCGCACTTTTCACAATCGTACGAAGGTGGCATAAGACTGAAGCTGGAGCCAGAAGCATAGACCCTCTCATGTTGAAGGTTCCGATCTTTGGAGATTTAATGAGAAAACAAGCAATCGCTCGTTTCTCGAGGACACTTTCGACACTCCTTTCGAGTGGTGTACCGATTATCGACGCACTCGAAATTACAGCAAAGAGTGCTGGAAACTGGGTAATCGAGGATGCAATCTTAAAGGCACGGACATCCATTAAGGGTGGTGAGAATATTGCAGACCCGTTAGCCAAGACTGCTGTTTTCCCACCGATGGTAACACAGATGATTGCGATTGGTGAAGCTTCAGGTGGTTTAGATGATATGCTTGCTAAGGTTGCTGATTTCTACGATTCAGAAGTTGACGCCGCAGTGGAAAATTTAACGAGTGCGCTCGAACCAGTTGTCATGGTCGTTTTAGGTGGTATTGTCGGTTTCTTGCTCATTTCGATGTATTTGCCGATTTTCCAATTAGCCGGCACGATTACTGATTAGATAAGAGAAAGCACACTCGAGACACCTTTACGATTATTTTGTTTATACAATCTCGTGTCATCTATTATAAGGTAAATAACTAATAATGGTTGGTGCCGAACGATTTAGTAAGATAGGCGGTTTGATTGTTCTGCATCCTCTGTTAATTACATTTATCTTGCTCTCGTCGTATCCTATTATCTATGATATACCGACACCATTTTGGTTTATCATCTTGGCTGCTTTCATACTATCGATAATTTTTCTTTTTCTCCAAAATTGGTTTTCTGAACAGACAGTTTTATACCTGCTCTTCTTTTCAGATATTCCCCTCATTGGTTCAATGGTTCACTATACTGGTGGTTTGGACAGTTTATTTCCATTATTATACATTCTACTCATTATTGTATCATCGATGTACTTATTTCGTAAGGGTGCTTATATTATTAGCATAAGTTCAGTTATTTTTTTCGTCGCTTTACTCATCTTTGAAACTCAGGGTGCTACATATTCGATGCGATTTGTGATTTATAGATTTTACATTTTTGCACTCCTCTTTTTGTTCACCGGCATTTTAAGTGGTGCATTTTCAGAGAGATATCGAGCACGGACTGAAGAAGTGAGGAGGCTACGTCTCACGACAGAGGAGATAATAAGGAATCTTCCTTCAGGTATTATCACGATCGACAGTAGTGGCGACATACTCTACACCAACATTGCAAAGAGTCGGATTCGCACTAAGGTTCACCTTTACATTGCGAAATTTTTGAAATCGCCACACATTCCGAATTCAGTCTCAATCGAATTGAAGAGTGGTCAGCGTTACTATATTCTGTCCTGTGCACGTATTTATGATTCACGAGCGGCATTAGGTGTGCTTCAGGATTTGACCGACGTCAGGAGACTCCAAGAAGCGTCCAAGGTTTCTAAACAGACCAAATTACTCGCTGAATTAGGTGGTTCGCTAGCCCATGAGATTCGTAATCCACTCGCGTCAATACGAGGGTCGCTCGAGGTCATCCGTGATGCAGTGAAGAAACGAGAAATTGTTCCGTTCATAAAAATGGCGATGAAGGAGTCGATCAGATTGAATGAAATCGTCACTGATTTTTTGAATTTTGCACAATTTACACCAACAAAAATGAATCGCGTACGAATAAACGATGTATTGAACGAAGCCCTGCTCGATACGATGTATAAGGCCAAAAATAAAAACATTTCAGTGAAGAGAAGAGGTAAGGATTTTTTTGTACTGGCTGACGTAAATAAATTGAAATCGGTGTTTATAAACATTCTCAATAATGCCTACGAAGTAAGTAAACAGGGGCAGTATATTGAGATTGACTCTTCAGACAATGGGAGAGAGGGTTTTGTTAAAATCCGTGACCACGGGAGTGGTATAACAAAAAAAGACCTCAAAAAAATATTCGATCCTTTCTTTACTACTCGAAGAGGCGGAACTGGCCTCGGTCTCGCCATTGCAATGAATATAATTGAAGCACACAATGGAAGAATAGAGGCAACGAGTAAAGTAGGGAAAGGAACTACATTTAGTATAGTATTACCAGCTGTGTAAATCGCTTCTGTATAACTCCAATATAAGTGCATTTCACCGTGTTGATTTTTAGAAATTCTCCACTATAATTGATATGATGATAAATATAAGAATGTTACTCGAATACGATGGCACTGATTTTTTTGGTTGGCAATATCAACCTCATAAAAGAACGGTGCAGGGAGATATTGAAACTGCCTTGAATAAAATAACGAATGAGACAATTAGGGTTACTGCTGCGGGCAGAACTGACACGGGTGTTCATGCGCTCGGCCAGGTTATCAATTTTTTTACCGCGTCAAAGCTCGATCTTCGGCAAATGAGAACGGCTTTAAATTCACTGACTGCAGATGATATTTATGTGAGAAGTATTAGCCAGGCAGATGATACATTTCATAGTAGATATTCTGCAAAATCAAAGGTATATCATTATCATATAATTTTTGAACCATTACCTCTTAAGATACGATACAATTGGTATGTGAGTCGTGCCCTCGATGTACCCTACATGAAAAAAATCATTCCGTATGTAGTAGGTGAACACGATTTCAGAAACTTTTCTGCTGCTGATGGTAATGATAATAAACTGTGTACGATTTTCACCATGAACTTGACAGAGGAATATCTAGGTATTATAATACACATTGAAGGAGATAGATTCTTGAGAAAAATGGTACGTGGGATAGTCGGTTTTATGTATGATGTCGGTCGCGGTAGATTCGGCCCTTATGATATCAAAAATGTATTTTCTGGTTCACTCCAAGATATTTATTTTGCTCCGCCGCAGGGATTATGTCTGGTGAAAGTGCGCTATTGAAAAATGAGAAGAAGAGATATCCTATATATTGTAATAGGTTTTGTGGTAGGTGTTGCGGTTTTTGGGATGTATGGTTTATTAAAATCACAATCAATTTTTCATGATCAACAGCGCGATACGTTTGTACGTCTCAGTGATGAAATTTCGAATCAGCGTTCCAATGCGATTGTGTTAGCCGCACATGTTGTTTCACCCGCGGTTGTATCAATATCTGTCATCCAGACGAAAGTAGTTTCTACTTCTCCTTTTTTCTCACCGTTTAGTGATGACTATTTTCGTGAATTTTTTAGAGATTTCTTCCCAGAGTATTATTACAAAAAACAAATAAAGAGTCTCGGTACTGGTATTATTATTTCTCCCGATGGATATATTCTAACAAATGAGCATGTGATATCAAATGCTACAGATATTAATATAACACTTCCAGATAGTAGACAATTTAAGGGGACTATTATTGTAACTGATCATCTGCGCGATCGTGCCTTGCTAAAAATAGATGCCACAAGTCTGCCGTTTGTTGAACTGGGTGATTCCGATGACGTGATGATCGGCGAATGGGTAATTGCACTTGGAAATCCTTTTGGATTTCTCTTAGAAGACACGAGACCGACTGTTACAGTCGGCGTAGTATCTGCACTCAACCGATCCATTAAATCAACAGTTGAAGATCGAGTCTATAAAAACATGATACAAACCGATGCGGCAATAAATCCAGGCAATTCTGGCGGTCCTTTAGTTAATATTTTAGGACGGGTTATCGGCATCAATACATCAATCTTTACTGCTGGAGGAGGTTCAGAAGGAATCGGTTTTGCTCAGCCAATTAATAATGTGAAAAAGTTTATCACCGAGGCAACAAAACATGGCAAAATACGCCAACCATGGATTGGTATTTGGGTACAGGATATTTCTTCAGAGATTGCTGAGGTTATGGCGATAGAAAAGACCGGTGTACTTGTGAGAAATGTGGATAAAGGGAGTCCAGCAGAAAAGGTGGGTATTAAAGAAGGCGACAGGATTATCTCAGTGAATGACAAAATAATAACAAGTGTCTCTGATTGGGATGCAGTTGTGTCTAATGTTTATGTGGATGATGCATTAAGCCTTACATTATTTCGTAAAGGAGATACAGTGACGACGAGCCTTGTCGTGATGGAATTAAAAGAATCAGACATGTCCGATGTAGAGAAGGTACGTTATGGCATATATGTAGAAAATATTACGCCACCACTTGCCGCGAAATACACTGGAGGTGTAGTTGTCGTTACAGTAGAGAAGCAGAGCATGGGTGAACGGATGGGTGTTCAGCCTGGAGACGTCATTCTTAAGGTGGACAATACCCGTATTGTGAATAAAGATGATTTTCAACGTATTCTTAAGAGTCTCCAAGACCTCCATTTTATTATTGATCGTGGAGGTGTCATCATTCAGTTGTACGTGGGTGTGTGATGTATAATTGCCAAAGGGGAAAAAACTATGATACAGCGTTACCAAACTAAAGAAATTGCAGCACTATTTAATGATGAGTACAAAATAAAAAAATGGATTTTGGTCGAGAAAATTGTTGCTGAAGTCGAAGAGAAGCTAAAAATAATTCCTAAGGGGTTGAGCCGAAAACTCGCTAAAATTAAGATCAAACCCGAACGGATATATGAAATTGAAAAAGTCACGAACCATGATGTGATTGCCTTTCTCCATGCAGCACAAGAGAAATTGGGAAAGGAGGGACAGTGGTTACATTTTGGATTGACTTCGTACGATCTCGTCGATACCGCATTCGTACTCATCATTGTAGAAGGGATAGAAGTGATTTCCCGGGAGATCAGGGAATTACTGAAGGTGGTGAAAAGATTATCACTCCGCTATAAAAATACGCCGCAGATGGGAAGAACGCATGGCATGTTTGCCCAACCAATTACATTTGGCTACAAGGTTGCTTCATGGCATGAGGAAATCACAAGGGCATACAAACGACTCATCATTGCACGGGCTGAGATTGCGTATGGCAAGTTATCAGGAGCAGTCG
>LJNI01000034.1 GCA_001303225.1 candidate division TA06 bacterium DG_78
AGAACAGCAATTGATTGTTATACTAAAGCATTAGAATTGGGTAATAAACAAATTTTGCCAGGAATTAATTTAGGACTTGGTGATGTTTATCAAAAAATGGGACATTTTAAAGAAGCAGCAGATTATCTTAAAACAGCTTTGAAGTTTATGGAACCTGAAACCCTAGATTATGTTGAAACTACAAATCTTTTAGGATTTGTATTAGCTAACCTTTCAAGATATAAAGAAGCGGAGCAGATATTTGATGAATTAATCTCAGCATCAACAAGTATTGAAGATAAAACCATGAGAGCTAAGATATTATATCATGGTGTTGTTCTTGAATGGTTCAGAAATGATTTTGATACTGGTATTGAAAAGGCAAAAAAACTCATAAAATTCTGTGAAATTAATAATTTAAAGAAACAATATGCATTAGGAGCTAATCTTATCAGTTCATTTTATATACAAAAGAATAAAATAGAAGAAGCCCAGAAATATCTTGATTCTGCGATTGAGGGATTTACCGAAATAAATTATATTAATGCTTTATGTGCAGCAATGAACAATAAGGCTTCATTGAATTTACAATGTGGAGAAATCGTGGCTGCGAAGAATTTGTATATGGAAACACTGATAAAAAGTCAACAGACTGAAAACCGCACGACACAGTATGTGACTATAGGAAGTATTGCTACAATTGATGAGTACCTTGGTAGATTTGACGAAGCTTTATATCAAAATCAAAAGGCGATTAAAATTAATTCTGAGTATTCTTATCCATATTATGCTCAAGCTATGGTTTTATATAAAAAGGGTAAAATAGAAGAAGCGAGTTTACTTTTTGAAAATAAACTTAAAGAAAAGAAAGAAATTCGTTACCATTTAGGTTTGGCAATGATCAAACTTCTATTAAAAAGAAACAAAGAGGCAGAAAAATTGATAACCAAGGGATTAAATCTTATTGAGGTACAAAATCTAGATATAGAGACAAAAATTGAGTCGTTTTTGAAAATATCGCAATTCTACTACGAGGCAGGTGATTATGCTAAATCATCAGATTATGCAAAAAAATTGATAGACATAACACATTCTTTAAGCCGTGAGCATAATATCGGGAGTGCCTTTATCAAAATAAATGAGTTTAATCTTATGAAGAGAAAAGAGCTCAATATCGAAAAAGAAACAGACCGTTTAAAAGAGATCGGTTGTATCTATGACTATGCGTATCTGAAAAAATTGGTAATAGAGTCAAAAATAAATGTTGGTTTGGATGCTGGAGAAATAAAAAATATTGCAGAAGAATTGAGTGCGATTTTAGAAATCTTTGAATCCCTTGGCGCTCACTTAGAACTCAATCGAGCCAAAAAAATTCAGGAGAAACTATTTCCTCTTATAGCTGATGAATTATCGAAGCGAACTATTTCTACTCAGTATCTTAACACCTTTTCTCAACTTGCCGAGCTCATTAGCAGTGATTTGGGCAATGAGGGTTTTGCCCAGCACGTCTTAGATGTGGTCGTGAAAGCGACGAATGCCGAGCGCGGTGCCCTCTTCATGAAGTCCGCCACAAAGCATGGCGGATTAGAATTCATTGCCGGCAGGGATGTTGATCAGACGACGATCAAAGATGCTGGTGAGCTCTCTCATACAGCGATACTGGAAATCGACAAGAATCAGGTAGTATTTATCCAGGATGCCTTATCAGACCCGAAATTCAACATTAAGAAGAGTGTGATGATTAATCAGATACATTCATTATTATGTATACCCTTATCGATTTCAGGTACTGTGGTTGGTGCTCTGTACTGTGATTCCCGGGTACCAGGCAGGATCTTTGGCAGCCAGGACAAGGACTTTCTCCTGACCGTCTCCAAGATTTTGGCTTCAGTGATTGAGAAATCCGTGGCATTTCAAGCGATGAATGAGGAGAATATCTTACTCAAGAGCAAAATCATCAAAGAGATTGGCAGCGGCTATTTGCTGGGTAAAGCAAAACCCATGAAGCGGATCTACAAATTAATAGACAGCGTTGCAGAGACCAATTCACCTGTGCTCGTACTCGGTGAGACTGGTACTGGTAAAGGAATGATAGCGCGGCTCATTCACCTGAAGAGTCCTCGCAGAAACAAGAAATTTCTTGCGATCAACTGCGGGACAATCCCTGAGACTTTGTTAGAGTCTGAGCTCTTTGGTCATAAGCGAGGAGCATTTACTGGTGCGGTGAGTGACAAGCATGGTTTATTAGAAGAAGGCGAGGGTGGTACGATTTTTTTAGATGAGATCAGCAATACCAGTTTATCATTTCAGGGTAAATTGCTCGAGGCGATTGAAGAGAAGGTAATCCGTCGGGTCGGTGAGACCGTGACGCGGAATATCGATGTGCGCTTTCTCTTTGCGACGAACAAAGACTTAGAGATTGAGGTTGAGGATGGTCGTTTTCGCAGAGACCTCTACTATCGTATCAATGTATTTAATATTGAGGTGCCGCCATTACGGGAGCGGGCGAGTGATGTACCGTTATTAGCTCAGTTCTTTTTAGATCGGTATAGCAAGGAGATAGGTAAGAAAATTGATGGTTTTACTTCGGAGGCGATGCAGCGGTTACGCGAGTATATGTGGTCAGGTAATGTGCGGGAGCTGCAGAATGTGATAGAGCGTGCTGTAGTGTTGGCAAAAGGTCATGTAATTTCAGTACAAGATATTGGCTTTGACAAGGTGAAACGAGATGAAATCGTACCCTTAAAAGAGATAAGAAAAGAGGCAATAATCGAAGCACTCAATACTACGAACTGGAATATTAAGAAGACAGCCGAACTACTCGGTATTGGCAGAAGAAGCCTCCACCGATATATAAAGGAATTTGATATCACTGAGAGCAGCACCATTGTAATAAATCCACAGCCTGATTCTGATTAAAAAATCAGGTTTACACAGATAAAGAGAAAAGCCCCCAGCGTGTGCCAAATTGGCACAGTACTACATCAGCAAACGCAATATATACAAGGCAATTCAGAAACACTACGAATGTGTGCCATTTTGGCACACATGGGTAGTAAAATTTATGTCCTATTTCGAAGGATATAATGAAATATCAAAGTAATATGTGCTGGCACAGTTCTTGCTACTTAAATGGGCATGATGACTCGATACGATGAAAACTTTAACCTCTCCTTCGATGATTTACTTGGTGGCGGTGTCAGCGACTCTCACACCATAAAGAGGGATACTCTGGATGATATCCAAGCAGGTGATATCGTCTCTAGATCTATAAGACCGGGAGGCGATTACGCTGATTTAGGCAGGGTTAGTGATGACCTATTACCGACTCCACCGCCACCTATTGATTAAATAGAGGATACGATGAAGACATTACATGTCTATGAGGTTCAATTACTTGATGGCTCGCGTTATCGCGGTGAAATCGTGTATAAAGATGATAAAAAGCTTGTCCTCAGACAGCAATCTCCAGAGCAGAAGTTACATCTTTTTTATAATGGTATCATATCAATTAAAGAGTTAGGTTGGTTGGGTGTTATTAGTTGAACTGGAGCCAATACTATGGAATTTATCGTAATCGCCACGATCGCTATTCAAGTAACAGCTGGAATTCTCGCCTTGATCTATGTCAAACGAAATCCTCATGTCGCCTGGCTCTTCGTTGCCCTTGCACTTTCGCATATCGTCTTTAGTAAACTCACGGCGTCAGTGAATATGTCAATCCACCCAGCCTTACCAGAGATTATCGCAAGCACTCTTGTCTTAGGCGGTGTTCTCTTTATAAATGCAACATTTAAACAATTTAACCAGAACATTACGCAATTAAAATCACTCTGTGATATTGACCGTGTTATGCTTTCAAGCCTTAGTCATCGAGGAATACTCAATGCCATTGTTGATAAATTAAATGCTACTCTTCATACTGATGCAGCTGCTGTTCTCACGGTTAAGAAAAATACGAAAAATAATTATAGTCACACGCTCTGCACCTTTGCCTCCCATAACCTTAGTAAAAAATTTCAGGACTATTTACAGACGAGCAGTAACGGTTTTGTATCATCGGTTATTGATAATCATAGACCGCTTATTATTTCGAAGATTGACGAAGATGAAGATGAAGATTTTTTGAAAACCCTGAGGTCTGAAGGTTTCTCATCATATATGGGTGCACCAATACTCATCACAGGTGGTAAGGTAATTGGTGTGCTAACGCTGTATTCTCAAAATCCCCGTCAGTATACAAAGAGAGAACTCGAATTTATTAATGCGATGAGCAGTCAGATCGCAATAGCTTTAGACCGTACAAAACTTATTGAGAAGATACAAGAAATGAGTTTTGAATCAGTACGAACCTTGGTTGAGGCAATTGAAATCAGAGATCCCTATACACGGGGACATTCGATGCAGGTTGCATATTTAGCTTACATGGTCGGCTCAGCCATGGGCTTTAATGAACGCGAATTGACCTTAATAGAATTTGCTGGTTTACTCCATGATGTTGGAAAAATCGCGATTCCAGAGACGATTCTTCAAAAAGAAACCACGTTAAGTGACAACGAATGGAATGTTATTAGAAAACACCCGTTACATAGTGTAAGAATTATAGAACCAGTCCAGAGTCTCAAGCCGGTTCAGGATTGGATACTCCACCACCATGAACGCTGGGACGGTGGTGGCTACCCATATGGTAAAATGAATAGTGAAATTCCTCTGCAATCAAGAATACTTGCTGTTTGCGATACCTATTCTGCCATGATTGGAGACCGGCCATATCGTAAGGGATTAACGATCGAACAGACAAAGCAAGAAATTGAAAGAGTTGCAGGAACGCAGCTTGACCCCATGGTCGTTGATATCTTTTTGCACTCAGACCTCGAAAAATGTAGTGGCAAAAATTTATTAGCATCTGAAAAATTAAGGAACAATGTAGACAAAATATCCAGGGCGCTGAACGTACCTTCCCAAAGGAAGCCGGAGCCTCAGCTCCGCTTCCTTTGACCCCCATTTTTAAATTAAATCCGAAATTCGAATTTCGAAATCCGAAACAATTCCAAAAATCAAAATGCCAGTGTAATAAATAAAATTATAGAATAATGCACACATATTAATCACAAAGAATACATACGCTAATGCAAAATATTAAAGACTTAAGTATGGTCAATGTATGAAAAAAGACTTAAGTACACGACACTCCTGACACTTCATAGTTGACAATAGAGCAATTTTACGAATAATGATAGAGTCGAGAAACACGTGCAGGGAAGGTACGTGTTTTCATAGAGGAAAGCCTGTTGAGGGGGAATTCCCCGAAACAAGAAAAAAGTGCAACTAAAAATGCTTAGTGGGTAGTATCAAGCTACTTACTAAGAAATAAAGACTCAAAAATATCGTGTTGAGTCTTATGAGGGAGAGGAGTGGAAAATGAAGGTGTTGCATTTATATGAAGTCAAGTTACTCGATGGCAGTCGCTTTCAAGGCGAGATTGCCTATAAAGATCAGGAGAAATTAGTTCTTCGATTACGACATAAATTTCCACAACAAAAAGTACGTATCCTAAATAAAGGTATCAGCTCAATTCAGGAATTGGGCTGGAAGAGGGAGTACGCGCTAAGATGATAACTGATTTATTAGACATAAAATCTTTGATTTATATTTTTATTAAAAACATCAGTGTAATCTGTTGTTTTATCAATGTAATCGATTTTATTCAGATTTCTGAATAAAAATGAAAGGAGAGGAACATGAAGAAACTGATAGCAGGTCTCATCATTGTACTGTTACTCGGTGGCATATTTGGGTTTGCACCGATGGCATATGCAGATCCTGGTGGTGGAACGGGTGGTAACGGAGGTATTCCACAGCCACCGCCATCAGGCAGAACAGATGGTGGAGCCAGTCCTAGTGGTGGTATCCCACAGCCGCCTCCATCAGGTCGTTAAGGAGCTGTAAATGAAAGTGTTACACCTCTACGAAGTGAAGATGCTCGATGGCACTCGGTATCGCGGTGAAATCGCATACAATTCCGCAGCAAAAAGTGCGTATCTATAATAATGGAATCCAGTCAATCCGTGATGTCGGCTGGCAAAAAGCATACGCACTGAGATAAGTAAATAGAGAGAGCAGAAATAAGGGTGCTGTCTGATGATGTAGCAGTGTTATAGATTTTCACAGCATATCGTCAGTATCGAGCTTCATTAAGAACAAGCACTCGGTTCGTAGAGGAAGTGCAAGGGTAGTAATAATACCCTTGAATGTGTTGTTAAAAAAATTATATTTTGTTGTGTTACCCCGTGGGGAGGGGTTCCTAAAAGATTATTAACTAAGTTGTAACTCAAAGAAGAGTGTACCTTGTATTGGATTGTACCGGTACGGTGCAATGTTTTTGAAACCCAGCATTTTATATAATGCATTTGCCTCTTTCATTGTAGGAATGGTATCGAGCCGCATTACTTGATAGCCAATTTCTCGTGCCCTCGTAATAATGGCGATTGACAGACATTTACCAATACCCTTACGTCGAAATTCAGGACGAACATATAACCGCTTCATCTCGCAGAGACCTTTACTGAATGGACGTAAGGCAACACATCCCGCAATTTTTTTACCATAGAATGCAAGAAGCAAACAGCCATCAGGTGGAGCATACTCTCCGGGCAGTTCAGCATATTCTTTCTTGAAATTTTGAAAATCTAAATCAAAACCTAAAGACTCAGCATATTCTACGAATAATGTGCGAATAATTTTAAGATATTTACCAGATTCAACATGAACGATTTTCAATTTAGCTGAATTTGATTTCTTGACCATGATAAGATGCTTAAAAATTCAATTATTGAATGAACATATAATTTGTCTCTCACTACCTTTTGTCATTACGAGAATTCTCGAGTTATCGGAATATTATTTTTTTATTCGCATCCGTTTGATTAATCTTTCGATGCTATCCAGAATTGCTGTGACATACTCATCTTTTAGAAAGTAAATTTTGTTCTTATTAACAGTTTTATATCGAACAACATCGATATTACGTAAATTTCTCAAGGTGTCGCAAATCGTTTGATAAGATAATCCGATTTCACTTGTTAATTCTGTAGGTGTTGCGGATTTAATCATAAGGCATTTTACAACTTGATATGCAGTTGGATTTCCTAAAACTCGACAAAATCTCGACGCACGATATTGGGTTTCAGGCATTTTTTTTCTCATATACGAAATTATATCCGATCTTCGTATTCTGTCAACACGAGAATTATCGTGTTGACAGAGTGAATGAATAGCGTAATTGTCAAAGGTGGAGTATGGAGGTAGCGTATGAAAGTATGGTATCAATAAGCTTTTGAGGTACGATAAAAATTGATGAGGGAATGTTTTAGTTAAACTTCGACAATCTTTCTGCTACATTTATTTTCAAGATAAATTAAAACCGTTTTTACAACCTTGTCTGGATAGATTTTCTGAATGCCCTTTTTATAGACACGCATCTGATGTCTGTACTCTGGTTTTTCTTCACCTGTTTTATAATCGACAATTATAATTTTATCCTGTTCAATGAGTAATCTATCAATATGGGCTGAGACATCTCGATTTTCTTCTTCAAAATATATCGGTAGTTCATTTTTACATTGAATATCCCGATTATCTCTAAAAAATAAAAATCGTAGGTCTGGATCACTGAATGTCTCTCTTAAGAGCGGCGTGAGTTTCTCTTCAATCATGGAAACCTCTTCTAGAGAACGGGCATAGATATTTTTGATGTTATCTACTAATTCATTTACATAGGCTTCAATTCTAGATTCATCGAGCCACGCAATTCGGCTCAGCGCTTTATGGACTATTTCACCGAATTCCATACCTCTGCGTCTTTGAGGTTCGATAATTTCCACTCCTCGTTCAGTTGGTGAATAGAGAGAACGTTCTTCTTTAATAATCATAGGTTGTTCAGAAATAACCACAGGATGTTCATGTTTTTCTTCTTTCTTAACTAACTTTTCTTTTTGAATAATGTCACCAATTGAGTAGTTCGTGCTATCCAACGTATCTGCTATTCGGTCCATCCAAAAACCATACCCAGTTTTTGGAGAATCAAAGCCGAGTATATAGACACCGTTTTTTGCCCTGGTGAGGGCAACGTATAAGAGGTTGAGTTCATCTTTTTTCAATCGTTCGTGCTCTTCTTCTATTAAGTGTTTAAAATATTTTCCATAGTTGCGCCAATAAATTTTATCAGGGACTGCACCGCTCTCTCTATATGAGAAGATGAGTTGTTTATTCTCGGGCCTCCAAAGTTGCCAATTCGTCTCAGGAATAATGATAACTTCGAATTCCAACCCCTTTGCCTTGTGAACAGTAAGCACTTTAATACCCTCAGGATGGGATTCCTTTACTTCGATTGATGGTCCTGCCTTTTCCAGCCAATCGATAAAAGTACTGAGATGCGTGAATCCACTCTTTGTATACTCTAATGCAACATCGAGTAAGGTTGCCAAAGAGTAGGATATAGTCAATCGTAACTCTCGGTAGATGCGATAGATGAGTTCATAAGGATTGCAGAAGTGAACAAACCTAAGCAGGCGCTCTAATTTTTTTGTTGCATTCCATTCTGAATGATTATCAATAAGACTCATGTAGAGGGTTTTATTGCCGAATCGCAAGCGTCTCAAGGTCTCTTCTTTTATATTGAATACTGGCGAGAGCAGAACATGCACTAAGGCAAAGTCATTTTCAGGATTATCGAGAAACTTTAAAAGGCTGATCACAAAACGGACATCATTGTCACTCAAAACATCAGCACGTGATTTGCTCACACAAGGGATATGCTTATGGGTGAGTGCTTCGGCGACCATTGCACCAAACTTGTTGGTGCGAACCAATATTGCGATATCTGAGTATGCATAACCGAAATTATCATGAAGGTCCTCGATGATATGTGTTGTCCGTTCCAAGATTTTATCATTACCTTCGTCTGTAGTGTTACAATCGCCTAAATTTTCCACACGAATCCATCCACCTGTATTACCTGATTTTGCCTGATCATTCTTTTCGAGAATTGTGTTAACAAAATTAATAATTTCTTCTTTACTGCGATAATTGGTTTTTAATTCATCCTCTTTGATTTTATCTCCATATCGCACCTTCAATAGTTTAAATAATTCTGGCGTACCGCCCCGCCAACGGAAGATTGCCTGTCTCGGGTCGCCTACATAGAAAAAACTCTTTTCGCTCGGTGCTGTCGAGGTAATCTCAGCAATAAGGGGATCCAAGATTTCAAGTTGTCTATAGCTCGTGTCTTGGAATTCATCGATCATAAGATGCTTAATATCAGCACCAAGCTTGAAATAGAGATACTCGGGCTCAGGGTTGTTTATAAGTGCCCGGAGTGTATAGGTTTCAATATCAGTGAATGTTAAAAAATTCTTATCCTGTTTTGCCTTCTGAAATTGTTCATGGAGTTCTAAAATCGGTTTAAGATGAATCAGTATCTGATGATCAGAGAGGAGTTGCACATACTTCATTTCAATATTTTTTAACTCGCCTATAATTTCTGTAAATTCATTCGCTTGCTCACCCAGGTTCTTGAGAAAGGCTTTCATATAATTTTTATTTGTAATATCCACACCAAATAGTGTATTCTGGATTATTTTGAGTTCTTGTGTCTTCAAGTAGCGGTCGACCTTTGCAAGAAAATTGGCAAAATATTTATTCATTTTCTGTTCATTTTTTGTGTATGTAAACAATTCATTCTCTTTGATAAAATTTCTGAATCGTTTTAAGGCTTGCAAAAATTTGTTTTCATGGTCGACAACATCCTGTTTAATGTTATTTTCATTTTCAACAAGGTCTTGGAGATATTCGAGCCATGGTGAGATACTCCAAAATATGTGTTTGATATTGTTCTTAAGCCTTGTTTCCTGTTGCTCGAGTACATCGCTGATCGTATTGTACAATGTCGTGTCTCGGTGGGCGCGCTCAAAGAATACATCGAGGGTCGTTTCGAAGAGTAGCTGTTCTTGTATTTCATCAATAATCTCATAACCAGGAAGTATGCCAGCAGCAAAAGGAATGCTCGATAGAAACGAGGCGAAAAGACTGTGAAAGGTACTTATGTTTAAATCTGATAAATTACTCAACAAAAATCTCTTTTTCTTCTCTGCCCGGTCTTTACTATCAGGGAAAAGTTTATTAAAGTAACGAAGAATATCTTCTTCTGATTCATCTTTGGCGCAGCCGCTCGCGAGGAGTTCCAGGTAACGTAAAATACGCATTTTCATCTCGAATGCTGCTTCATTGGTAAACGTTATGCCATAGAGCGAATCGAGTGGAAATTGTGCTCTGTGGAGGTAGAGATAAAGAAAACGACGCGTAAGGGCACGTGTCTTACCAGCGCCAGCAGCTGATACGAGAGCGATATTCTCTATTCCCTTAGACATTTTTTACTCCACAGAGATGGGTATACGCGCAAAACTGACACTGATCCGTATCACCGGTCTGATGAAAATTTTGTACCGGATTGAGTATTTCTCTGATCGTTGGTAATAGCATCTGCTCTCTAAAATCATGCAGGTACTGATTGATGCCATCTTCTTCAACAATGGCAGTAATATCTGTTGTATTTGATATAACATAGTACGCCATTCCGCTGATTTTTTCAAAATCTCCATTTGACACAATGAGCGCATAGAGCGGCAGTTGAAATTCGACGAACTCGCTCCCGATTTCATAATACTTCTTTTGTGGTACGCTCGATTTGTAATCGAGAATATAGTATGTATTATTGATGATATCGACCCGGTCAGTATATCCATATAATCGTATCTTTCTGTTTGTCAGGGTTATTTCGTATTTGAGCCGCTTTTCTAATTTCTCTTTGTCGATCATAAAACCATTTTTAAATCGCTCAATTTCGTAACGGAGAAACTCATTCAGTCTCCTCTTGTATAATGCAAAATCCAAAAATGTAATGCCCTTTGGCGTTTTAGCTAACGTATGTTCAACTGCCTTTGTTGCTCGGCCGTGTAAGAACACCTGTGCTCTGCCAAAATCTTCCTCGGTAACACCATCTGGAAAATCGTATTTGTAGAAATTCTTCAACGCCTCATGAACAATTATCCCCCATTCAGCTGGTCCTGCTTCTTCAATGATTTGCTGTGGTTCTTGTATATTCATGAGGTATTTGAGATAGAAACGATACGAACACTGTTTATAATCTTTTAATGCTGTGGGACTCAAACCACGGCTTGTAACCCAACGATATAAACTGTGCAAGATAGCCTTGCTCTTTTTTACTTCTCGCTTTGTCAGTGAGAGACTCGAACCGATTAACGAAATCTTTTTTTCATCAACCTGTACACCTTCATCCACCAGAAAATCGACAAATCGGGAGCGGATATCTCTCTTTTCTTCTAGCACATATGATATGAAGACTTCTTTCTTACCATGTATGAACTCAGTAAAATAGTAGTAGAAAAGATTCTCCCGTTCTTTATCATAAGGAAGCTGGGTCTGTCTACGGACTGCTTGATTGATGAATAAATCTTTTTCACTCTTTTTGGGGAAGATTCCTTCGTTCATTGATGGTAAAATGATACAATCAAAATCGAGATTTCGTGCTTCGAGTAGACCAATTACCTGTACGCCCTTCATGGGATAACCTCGAACATGATAGGTTCCATCTCTGAGCATATGCAGAATGAAATCGAGTGTTTTGATACCTGTGTCGGTTGTTTCCTTTTCGATACGCAATTTTGAGAGATTGATCAATCGATCGAAAAACTCGTTGATATCGGGAGAATTTTTTTCGATCAATTCTTTATTGTAACTCAGGAGCGTATTGAGCATCTTCACAATGTTATCTACATACTCATTCATAGGTACATGTGCTGTACAGATGTCAAGACAATCGGTGATTACATGTATGAGTGGCATAAGCGTTCCGTCAGTATAATCTTTTGGTTCAAAATAATTGAAATTGTTGTTGACCATACTTTTTTCTAAACGGTAAATTAATGGCCGTAGTGCGTTGAGGTCGATTACCGCGTTTTTAAGGAGTGGATGTTTAATGAATGCAAGAAATGTTTTGTAATGATGTTTCGTTTCAATAACTTCTTTTAGTTGACTGAGAAAAGAGTACAGAATCGAGTGGCTCAGCGGAAAACCCGTTGATAGGTTATAGGGAATACCAGCTCCTGTGAGTGCTTCAGTTATAGAGTAAACAGTATCTTCGTTAGTGACAATAATAGCAATGTGGTGTGGTTCATAACGTTTCTTTATTGTAGTAATGACATTTGTGAAATGGAGCATTTCATGAGATTGAGACTCTGTACGTTTGATGTAGATGACTGGTGGGTCAGCGTGTTGCCCATTGAGCACGGCAATCGCTTCGGCATTGTGCACTCCAAGCGCAGATAATAGCTTATAATGTTGATAAAATGGTTTGTCAGTAGTGTTCATACTCGCTATACCACTTCGGCACGTATGAAGGATCAACTCAGCTGGTAAATCAGTTAATATTTTCTCTATGATCCTATTCTCGATCGTTGTCGTTGCCACTAAACCCGCAAAGGCAATGTATTCATATTCATTCAGTTTCTTCAGCATACTACTGTGGAAATGGGTATCGATTGCATCGAATTTGTCCATATCATCACTATATCCTTGTTTATTGAGGTTCTTCCTATATTCAGTATATACTGTTTTGATAATCGATAGTTCATTTTTAACATAGCGTTCGGGATAGTGGCCTGATACAACATGTTGCTCGATTGATTCTAAAGTGATCCGCTCTTTGGAGAGCTCATCAAAAAATTGAAGGAGACGGTTCCCGACTGAAATAAATCTCAAAAATGGCAAATCCTGCCAGAACTCAACCTTCAATGAATCAACAACCTTTTTCAGAATAAAATTTCTTTCGATGCTGTTAAGCACCATACCTTTCTTGCCGCCGAGCAATTCATAGATTTCTTCGGTTAATTCACTGATTGTTTTCATTGTTGGCGGAATAAAACCTTTATTGGCTGAGACTTCGAGCAGGTACCGACGAAAATATAATTTATTACGCTGGTTTGGAAAGATAATAAGAATATGAGAAAGGTCAGGAAATTGGTCTTGGAATTTTTTAAATATATAATTTGATAAAATACGCAAAAATGGCTGCTCAATAGGGATAATTTTAATTTTGTTTTCCAACATAATTATACACCAGTCCATTCAATAGGACAATGTGTTAATCAGTACTAAGTTGTTCTTCTTTCTCTTCTTTTGGCGCGTAATGTGAGAATTGCATTGTGTGGGTACCATGGCCTTGTGTAATTGATCGCAGATCTGTTGCGTACCCAAATGACTTTGCCAGAGCAAGACTCGCAGCTACTATTTTTTCTTGTTTGTTCGTTTCGATATTTATAATCCTGCCCTTGCGAGCATTGAGGTCGTTGATGACATCGCCCAAATACAGCGCAGGTGTGATTATTTCCAATGACATTATTGGCTCCAATAAAATTGGTTTTGCCTTCATGAACGCATCCCGCATCGCCATTTGTGCTGCGACCTTAAACGACATTTCTGTAGAATCAACAGGATGATAACTTCCCTTGATGATTGTCGCCTCAATGTCGAGAATTGGATATCCCCAGTATATACCAATTTCTGCTTGCTCTTTGATTCCCTGCTCAATCGGCGGTATAAATTGCCGAGGGATAGTTCCTGCTTTGATTTTATTGATAATCATAAGCCCTTTCCCTCGTTCTGCTGGTGCGAGAGTCATCGTCACTACACCAAATTGACCTTTACCACCTGTCTGTTTGATAAATCTTCCTTCTGCAGTAACTGATTTGGTGATCGTCTCACGGTAGGAAACGTGAGGTTTACTCACAGTACACGCAACACCGAATTCGCGTTTGAGTCGTTCGACAATAATTTCAAGGTGCAGTTCACCCATGCCTGAAATAATTCGTTGTGATGTTTCTTCGTCAGTTCTTACCTTAAATGTCGGATCTTCAATCTGCAAATATTTCAGGGAATTATCGAGTTTTGCATCATCCATTTTTGTTTTTGGCTCGAGAGAGACAAAAATAACTGGTTCAGGGAATTTCATCGGTTCAAATGATATCGGATGCTTAGGACTACATAGTGTGTAACCAGTCTTACACTCCCGCAAACCAGTCACGACACCGATTTCACCGACAGTTAGGGTTTTTGTTTCCTGCCGTTTATTGGCATGCATGAGGAGTAACCGTCCTATCCTGTCTATTCTCTCGGGCGGGTACACGAGCACTTTGTCACCACTATTGATTTCTCCTGAGTAGATCCGAACATAGTAAATGAGCCCAAGATGAGGATCGGTTTGTGTCTTAAAGAGGAGTGCAGAAAATGGGTCATCAGCTGATGGCTTTCGTGTCTCTTCTTTTGATGTCTTGGGATTAAAGGCCTTCATTGGAGGTAATTCGATTGGCGATGGCAAAAAATCGATTACTGCATCAAGGAGTTTTTGAATCCCTTTGTATTTGAGAGCCGTGCCACACAGGACAGGGACAAAGTGGCGGTTGATAGTCCCTTTCCTAATAACTGACTTTATTTTATCAACAGATATTTGTTCTTTTGCAAAATAATGTTCAAAGAGCTCTTCATCATGTTCAGCAAGGGCTTCTAACAATTTAGTACGGTATTTCGTAGTAAGTTCTCGATATTCAGCAGGAATGTCATCGAATCGATATGTTGCACCCTGTGTGCCTTCTTCCCAATAGACAGCTTTTTCTTCAATGATATCAATCAGTCCATAAAAATTGTCTTCGTCAGCAATAGGGATCTGAATCACCAGTGGCATTAATGACAACTTACCTTGCATCTGTTTTACTACTCGATAAAAATCAGCACCGATACGGTCCATTTTATTGATAAAGGCGATGCGCGGCACTCCGTATTTATCAGCCTGATGCCATACTGTCTCACTTTGAGGCTGAACACCGCCAACCGCACAGAAAATAGCGATTAAACCATCGAGGACTTTCATCGACCGCTCTACTTCGACAGTAAAATCAACATGGCCAGGTGTATCGATAATATTAATACGGTGGTTTTTCCAATAAGATGTCGTTGCAGCAGAGGTGATCGTAATTCCCCGCTCCCTCTCTTGCTCCATCCAATCCATTGTTGCCGACCCATCATCAACCTCACCCATTCTCCTTATCTTGCCTGTATAAAAGAGTATACGTTCAGTCGTGGTCGTCTTACCAGCATCAATGTGTGCTGCGAGTCCTATATTTCGTATCGTTTTAAGGTCAATCATGGATACAGTATATATAAAATATATGTCTAAGTCAATCGCATATGCTGATGTGAGGAATATCGGGTTGATTCAATGGTGAAGATTAACCCATTCTCCTCTCTCTCTTGATCTCTGATTTTATTTCTCTGCCGTTATACTTGCCAATTGCAATCGGTAAATTTTTATAGGTTACAATAACAAACCCCTGATGTATACTTGGTTGAGAGTGTATTTTTACAGTTACCCCCTGGAGAAATTTATCGAGCTGCCATTCCTTTAATTCACACACATTTTTGTTTACTTTTTTAGCAAAAATCTGCACAAAATCATTATCTGGCTTAACCTCATTATTGTAGATTTTACCAAATTCTAACCCCTTCCGGATGGTATGTATTTCCCAAAAAGAGTATACTTCAGGTGTTGCGATATATGATGTTCCTCTACTCTGGAAAATCGAATATCCCTTGAATCGATCAAGGGTCGCACCAAACCGACGGATAAAGAGTTCTGCTATTGCACCTTCAAATTCAATCTTACCTATATACTGGGAACGTCGTTTGTAAATACCGCGCTTTGTAATTTTTGCAATAAAAAATGGTGCAGTATTGTTATCTTGTGGTAAGATGCGTGCACAGTTCGTAATTTTTTTGTCATAACTTTCACCTCGCCATTTTGTGATGCCTGGACGAGTTTTAAAGTGTGGCAATATAATTGGTAATAATTCTGCCTCGGGGAATTTATTGAGGAGATATGCAATCACCGCTTCATTCTCTTCAGGTGCAATAGTACATGTAGAATAAACCATGATACCACCGGGCTGGAGCGACCTAAATCCTGCCGTGATTAACCCTTTTTGAATTTTTGCCATTCGCACAATGTTCTTGAGACCCCAGTGGTACAGGACAGCTTTTGATTTTCTGATGGTACCTTCGGCACTGCAGGGTGCATCGATTAAAATGCGGTCAAAATATTCAGGGAGAACTCGATCGACCCGCTCTCCACGGAGACTTATGACGGCTTCATTGAGTATACCACACCGCTTTATATTGTGAATAAGTCCCTGCATTCTTTTTCTGTTCAATTCATTTACGACGAGTAAACCACTGTTTCTCATCATTTGGGCAATTTGTGTTGTCTTTGAGCCTGGTGCAGCACAGAGATCGAGTACTGTTTCACCTGGTTGTGCATCGAGGATGAGCGCTGGTACCATTGAGGCGATTTCCTGTACATAAATGAGACCAAGATTATGTGTGAGGTGATTTCCAATGGAAAATTTATCCTTTATGTAGTATCCATCCTGATAAAATGGTAGGGACTGAAATTTCACATCTTTCAGGAACAAGAGAACATCTTGTCTCTGTGCCTTTAGTGTATTAATACGGAAGGATCGGGTGAGTGGTTTTTTGATAACATCCAGAAAAGTCTGAAAATTAGGTATAATTGACTCGTATCGCGAAAAGAGCTTATCAATGTGCATTGGGCATTATACTGATAAATTGAGGATACGTCAACTCTAGATAGACGTTGACATTCACAATTTTCTGACTAATATATTAACAATGAAGTTACTCATAAAAACATGTGCATTGGCGATACCATGTCTCATTCTAGGGTGTGCGTCGCTTCAACCACAGTATCCAGAGTCGACAGAGCCTGGTGTCGGAGCTGAGAAAGCAGCTGTTCTCTATGAAAAGGGCAACGATTATTTTAAACAAAAGGAGTATGCTGCGGCACTCACTAAATTTGACGAGATCGTCACAAAGTATCGTAATACAAATGCTTATGAACCAGCGCTCTACCTTGCTGCCTTTTGTAATTTTAAATTAAACAATTTTGAAAAGGCAGTATCCTTAGGTGAAAAATTTATCAATGAATTTCCAAATTCTACATATCTTCTCAATGCAACATCACTACTCGGTGAGTCTTACTATAAACTTGCTGAAGATTATAAGGCCGCCTATTACCTCACAAAATTTTATATCGCGACTGAGGATTCAGCAAAGCGTGGACAAGCCTTTGATCGTATCGTGAAGGTGTTGCCCGAACTCTCCATTTCAGAACTAGAAAAATTACACCGTATTTTTATGGCCGAGCCGATTGATGAACACATCCTCTTTAACCTTGCTCAATTAGAAGCGCGGGAGGGTAAGGAGAAGGAAGCAGAACGCGATTTTGGCCTCCTCGTACGCCGTTTTCCCAATACGAAATACATTTATGAAATTGAAGAATACAGAAGATTCATTGGTCTTGGTGAAGCAACAGGCAGGGTGGGAATTCTATTACCCTTGACTGGGAACTTCTCTTCGTACGGGCAGCGGCTGTTGGATGTTGTGAAAAAATTTCAGCAGGATAAGAGTCTTCCATTTTTTACGTACTACCTCGATACAAAATCCGATCCGATTGAGGCAATGAACGCTGCTGCAAAGTTGATTGAAGACATGCACGTTGATTTTCTCATCGCACCAATACGTGTCTACGAGGTACTAGGAGTGGTCGGTTTGGCATACGGGAAACGTGTACCGCTCATTCTGCCATTAACATCGGAATCAAGGTTTGAGTCAATCCCGCTTGTTTTTACTACTGCCCAGAGTGATGAGGAACAAGCGAAGGCGCTCGCCGAATATTGCATGTATGATCTCGGCATTAGACGATACGCTGTTTTATATCCCGACATACTTAAATATAAGACCATTGCCGAGACGTTTGCTAATGCAGTAGTCAAGAGTAATCGTGATATTGTTGCTATGGTTCACTTTCATCCTGATTCGATTACCTTAAAATGGGAACTCGAGGGAATGAAACATAAGGAGCCTGAAGCTATTTTTTTACCAATGGACACTGACATGATAATAAATACTGCACCACAAATTGCCTATTATGGCTTAGAAGAAGTTTTGCTATTAGGTATCAGTACGTTTCACGACGAAAAGGTTCCGCGTCTCGGAGAAAAATATGTTGAGGGAGCAGTTTTTGTGACATCAGCAGCGATTGACAGCCTCGCTCGAAAGGAATTCTACACAAAAGACAATAAAGACGACGACTTAACTGCTCGGTTTTTCCGCGTCATGTGGCAATTACGGGAATTGAAAGATTATGAGCGAACAACGTTACCCCATTTAATACCAACATCTTTAGGAAGTAAAGTTGTGTTTGATATTTACCAAATAGAGGGTTATGAATTCAAAAAAGTTGCTGAGATTACCAAGGAACATAAGGAGTAAACATGGCAAAGAAAGACAAGAAAAAGAAAAAAGAAAAGAAGGAAAAGGGAAGGGAGGTATTAGCCGATATCCAATTTACAAAAAAGAGTAATGTGCTATTTGGTATTGGTCTGTTAGTTGTCATTCTTGGTTTTATTCTCTTGGCGACAGGATCGATTGTCCTCGCTCCAATTCTTCTCGTTGTCGGTTATATTGTTTTCTTTCCCTTGGGTATTCTTGTAAAGTAATTTACTCATTCTATAATTCCCAGTATCTCTCCTGTGATGCGTATGATTAATGCCACGCTCATCAAGGCGTATGCCAAGGAGTTGGGTATTGATGAGATACACATCACGAGTGCCCAGCCATTTGCTGATGCCGCTGAGAAAATATTAGAACAAAAAAATGCGAAGTTATATCTGGATACTGAACATTGGCAAAAAAGAAACATTGAGAAATTCTGTAATGTACAGTCAGTTTTTCCTCAAGCGAGAGCAATAATTGCTGCTTGCCAGTGTTACTTGACAGACGAAAAATCCGACCTTTCTGAGCCAGGCAATCCACATGGACTCATCGCTCGATATACCTGGCGAAACCACTACGTGGATTTAAAGAAAAAGTTGAAAAAACTTGGACAGTTGATAAAGCAGAAGATACCTGTATCGTACTATGCCTCTTCCAATGGTCCTGTTGCTGAAAAACCTATTGCCCAGCGAAGTGGCATCGGTTACTATGGTAAACATAGTATTATTATCAATCAGTCGTTTGGTTCGTGGATTGTCCTCGGTACCCTCATCGTTGATATTGATATTGAACCAGATAGACCACTTACAATAGATTGTGGCAACTGTCAAAAGTGTATTGAGATGTGTCCGACCAAGGCAATTATTGCTCCCTATATAATTGATCGTCGTCGATGTATTCAGGCACTTACAAATTGGTATGGTGTCATACCACAGGATATTGTTCGAGTGTGGGGGAACCGTCTCTATGGGTGTACCATTTGTCAGGACGTGTGTCCTGCAAACGAACATGTTGAATCACGAGCACCGAAAACAAATTTAGGTACTGTCGGTCCTTCCCTGCCGCTCCTAAAAATTCTCAGTATGGAAGAATTAGAGTATCGAAAAAAATACTCATGTAATCAAATTACTGCAAACTGGATTGATTTTAACGCAATCCGACGCAACGCCATAATTGCACTCGGTCACATCAGGGACAAAGTTGCACTACCCCTATTACAAAAACTGAGTAGTGACAATGATGACGTAATGGCAAAAACTGCACAGTGGGCATGTACTAATTTTGATAACTAAATACTTTTTGAAACAATAATATTGACTTCAAATAAATTCTCATTATAATCAACCATGGCAAAAGAAAAAGATAAAAGACAGGATGAAAAAAAAGAACCTAAAAAAAGAAAACGGCTGCGGGAAAAGAAAAAATCAGAAGAAGAGACGAAGGTTAGAGAACCAAAGAAGCCAGAAGAAACGAAAATACAGGAAGAGAAAATAAGAGCAGAAGAGGCGGAAACAACAGAAGAAAAGAGAACAGAAGAGAAATACGCACAAGAGCAGATGGTATTGGAAGAACCAGTGAAGGTTAAGGACCTCCTGCTCATGTATATTTTATCTCTAGAGAGTAAGGCATGGGCGTATCTTGACCTCATTGCACACCCGGAAACACAGAAACATAAAAAAGATCTGAGTGAAGCGAAATTTGCGATTGATGCGATTGATGCCCTCTATAAGATTTATGAAGAACAATGGAGTGCTGATGAGAAAAAAGATATTCAGATTCGTCTCACAAATTTAAGATTGAATTTTGTAAAAGAATAATAAACAAATATCCTTAATCACTCAATCATTGAACGCATTAATAATGCATATGCCTCATTTACACTATGTTTAAAAACATAATACAAATTAAGAAGGAATTACTCATTGGAATTTTTGTCGCGATTACCATATACCTCATTTATTTATTTTCGCTGTGTCCGACAGTATACCTCATCGATTCAGGTGAACTCGCTGTCATGAGCTATACACTTGGTATTGCCCATCCTACAGGGTACCCTCTCTATACACTCATTTCGTATTTTGTTGCTCATATACCCGGTGATATCGTCAGAAATCTTAATATGCTGTCAGCACTCTTTTCTGTTGTTGCAGCAGTGTTTCTCTATTTCATGACGAGATATATTGTGAAGAATGATATTGTACCGATAATGACTGCGTCGTTGTTCGCCTTCTCGCCGACGATCTGGCGCATCTCAATAACTAATGAAGTATATGCTCTCACTGCACTCTTTGCAATTATTCTAATATACACGCTCTACAAAATGCATCATGAACGAGATTTTTATATTATCATGTATCTCATTGGACTTTCATTTACGAATCACATTATCATTTTTTCATTAGCAGCGCCACTGTTTATGTATATTGTTTTAACATATAAACCGTGTATTAGAAAAATCATATACGGATTACTATTTGTACTATTAGGTGTGTCACTCTATGTATACCTAGTTGCGAGAACCAGTGGTGGTGCTGAACTCGCCTGGGGTAATACCCATAATGTACAGAGACTACTCTGGCACGTGACCGGCAGGCAGTATCAGGTCTGGATGTTTTCACTGCCATTGAGTGAAATGTTAGATAATCTCATCGGTGGTTTCTTGATATTGCTGAGGAATTTCTTATTTGTCTTTATTATTCCTGTCTTTTTTGGTTTTTACTATCTCTTTACATCTGAGCGCAAAAAATTCTGGCTTTTTATCAGCATATTCATTCTGAATCTGCTCTATACAATAAATTATTCAATCCCTGATGTTGAATCATATTATATACCTAGTTTCGTGGTATTACTTCTCGTATTCAACTACGGTCTATATTTTGTTGTTAAATATCTTAAATGGTTTACTATTGTACCAATTGCATTCATTATCCCGATCGTAAATTATCATTCGTGCACACTCAGAGATAACACTTTTGGATTAGATTTTGGCCGTGCCTGTATCGAGCAGTTACCCGAATCGAGTCTTTTACTATGTACATACTGGGATATCTATTCTCCGATACTATATTTACAAACTGTCAAAGGTGTGCGGCAAGACCTTATTATTATTGATAAAGAATTACTTCGTCGAACCTGGTACATCAAATATATTGAGGAGAAATACCCTCAGTTGTATCAGGAAACAGGCCACGACATTGAGGCGTATCTTGAGGAACTCTATAAATTTGAATACCATAAACCATATAACCGACAGATTATACAGACCAAGTTTATTGCAATGTTGGAGAGCTTTGTCGATGCACAGATTGACCAGGGAGTATATTTCACCCTTATCTTTCCTGATCATGATTTACGTGCGGTTAAACCTGACTATTTCCGGATTCCCTATGGATTAGTATTCAAAATACAGAGGGACACTGCACATATTGAGTTTGATTTTTCAAAACTCTCTCTTGAGCATCCAACAGTAGTAAATGACCCGCGCTTGCAGTTCAATATTGAGGTCGTCAAAAAAAT
>LJNI01000163.1 GCA_001303225.1 candidate division TA06 bacterium DG_78
CGCACCATGGTGAACCATAGACGTAACCCCACTGCAGCGTACCGATAGAATCTGTTTTGACCACAAAGATATCAGAAGAATCACTCGGGAAAAACCCATAACTCTTTGTCCAACCAGTCATCGCATACCCACCATCCAAAGTCTGAGTTAATGAATGCCCTTCATCATCAAAAATGCCCTGGGAGATATATCCTCCCTGTGGAACTCCAAAAGAATCTACTTTTACCGCAAGCACGTTTGAAAAAGCAGGCGTGCCTGGCCCATAGCTCTTTGTCCAACCTGCGAGTAAATACCCATCATTATTGGCCGCCTCGACAATAGCAAAACAACGCTCATCATTTGAACCGCCATAGATCATAACAGGAAGGTTTTGTGCACTGAGATACGGTGTGTATGTTAGGAGCAAGAATAAGAATCCAAGAGTGACTTTATAAAATAATGTACTCTTCATCTCACCTCCTTTTTGTTTTTTTACGCTAACTATACATATGTTTGATATCTTGTATGTAACAAGATATCTGAAGATAGATAACGTATGTACTGTCAGAATTATAGCTACTGTTCAGAATATGTCAAGTAAGAAAGTGAATGATTCACATCTATCACACTCTTACGTGATATTTTATTACTGTATCACCACCAATTTCTTTGTCGCGTGATTGAGCGGTGTTGTGAGTCTGCAAAAATAGATTCCTGAAGGTAGATTCGAGACCGCAACAGTATATGTGCCTGGTGCTTTTCTACCGCAACCGATTGTTCGGACCAGTCTACCACTCGTATCGTAGATATCGATCTCAACATCACAGGTTTGATTGATAACATACTCAATCAGAGGTGAACGTGCTGGGTTCGATAAGAGATTGATGGCATTGTATCCAGGATTACCCGGGGTGAGCTCTTCAATACCATAGTAGATATCATATTTCTTCAGTACCCAGTAATCAGGGTCAAACTCTATTGATGTAACTGAATCTGATACTGTGTACTCGACATACTGCGGTGATGTAGTTATTGGTATGGTAAGGAGTGTATCATCACCAGTTGTGTTGAGCAGTATCTGAACTGGCATGTGGAAGACTGCTGGTGCATCTATCTGTGTTTGCACGATATTAATCCAGACGAGATAGTCACCACCTAAAGGAGCACAGCTCCAGTAAATGTCATACTCAGGATAACCCTGATCATACACCCATTCATCAAAGAACCATGTCAAATCAGTACCATAGACGAGTGATGCCACATTATTCAAGTCGTCAGTACTCGCACAACCGTATTCAAATGAATCACGGTACACACTCAAGGCTGGAAAGAAATTTTCTTGGTCAAGATAGCGTAGCATGTGCACAACCCAGTTACCTTTGCAGTATGTGTAACCATAGTTAAATAAGTCGCTCGGGTCATACAGTGGATGACGGTCTGCTGCATCAGCTTGGAAATACGAATTTGCCCGACTCTGCATCGTGCTGATAAAATTTGCATGCCCCCATTTGTACCAATTGTAGTTCGCATCACTAAACATAGCAAATCCTTCATTGAGCCAGATATTCCGGTTATCGACACAGGTCACCATGTCACCCCACCATTGGTGTGCAAGTTCGTGGGCAATAATATTTTCCCACTGGGCCGACCCTCCTACTGAACCCGTGGTCAGGGTTGTATTCTCTTGATGTTCCATGCCAAATCCGTAAGGAGGAGGACAATAGACTTCATCATGACCATAGCGATCAAAAGGATAACTGCCATACAGTGAGTCGTACAGTCCCATGGCTACTGGTACATATTGATAGGCATTCACTGACTGGGCTGAATCTTCAGGCCAGACAAAGTATCGGCACTCAACTGTGTCTGCAGATGCTGAGTAGTACCAGTTTGACCACTGTGCATAGCGTGAGGCCGCAAAGTGCATTAAATAGGTCGAAATGGGATACCTCTCTTCCCAGGTATAGGTCACTGAACGGTCTGAGTTATCTCTCTTTACAATGAGCTCTCCATTTGCACACACCACAAAGGTATCTGGTACGGTAATTGAAATAATACAACCAGAATCAGCCTTATCATAATTTTGATCATAGCAGGGCATCCAGGCCCGTGCATCATATGGTTGACTCAGTGTGTAGGCAATGCTGTGTTCTACACTACCTAGATAATTTTCTGGATAGTAGACAAACCCATCCTGAAAAGAACTCACACCCATAGAATCGTGGTATCCAATTTCCATGGTGAAAGATTCACCAGTATTGTACGTCTGTGGTAGGTTCACCACCATGGTATCACCGCCAGTCGAATAACTAGCACCTACACCACCAACCTTGACTGAGTCAATCTCGGTCGTATTGTGCAGCACTGCAGTGTTGAGGCCATCAATATTACTCAGACAGGTAATTTTATTGTGACCATTAAATTTACGTGATGTCATGGGCAGATCCATGTGAAGTTCGTAGTGACGCACATCGTATGTATGGAGTGATTCAGCACGTTGGTAACTAAAACCAGGTTTTGGGCAAAAATATTTTCCCTCGGGGTTCTCTAACCCCCACTGGGTAACAAGCAACAGTAGTAATACCATACTTCCTCCTTTTCTTTAACCCTCCTCTTACACATACAGTGTAACCTCTTTTATGATGTTTGTCAACTAATTATTTCTAAAATCAAGCGTTTTTATTATGTTCTTCTTAAACGTGCTATAACTACCTTTTTTAATATGTGCCCTAATTTTTGCCATCAATGCAATATAAAACTGAATATTGTGATAACTGACAAGCCTGCCAGCCAATACTTCTCCTGCATTGAAGAGATGGCGAAGATACGCGCGCGAAAAATTGCGGCACGTGTAGCACCTACAGTTTTTATCGAGCGGCGCCTCATCCTCTGCATACCGACTCGCTTTTATCACCACTTTTCCTTCGGATGTGAATGCCATGCCGGTTCGTCCATTTCGTGTCGGCAACACACAGTCAAAGAGATCAACACCCAAACTGACTGCCTCCACAATATCCTCAGGGTAGCCGCACCCCATGAGATATCGCACTTTTTTTTCTGGAAGTACCGTGTTAACTTCGTGTACTATTTCACTCATGATCGATGGCGGCTCACCAATCATCAAACCACCGATTCCATAACCAGGAAAATTGAGATCTACGATACGCTGGGCGCATTCCTTGCGTAAATTTTTGTACGTAGCGCCTTGAACTATTGCAAATACGTGCGGTTTTTTTTTACGGCTTTACTACGCTTTGCCCAGTTTACTGTGCGCTCAACTGCGAGTCGCGCCTCTAAAAATTGGGATGGGTAGGGAGTGAAAAAATCGAGACACATCGCAATATCAGCACCCAATTCACTTTGAATCTGAAGTGCAATCTCAGGATTCAAAAAATGTCGTGAGCCATCGAGGTGTGAAGAAAATTCTATACCGTCATCCGTGACATTCCGAAGATCGCTCATAGAATATGCCTGGAATCCACCTGAATCAGTAAGAATCGTTCTATCCCAACCAATGAATCGATGTAGCCCACCAAAATTTTTTATTACAAGTGACGTCGGCCGCAACATTAAATGGTACGTATTACACACAATGATTTCGACGCCAATCTTTCGTAAATCACCTGGCGACAGTGTCTTCACCGAACCCTGAGTAGCAACTGGCATAAAATTCGGTGTCCTCACTTCGTGGTGTTTCGTCTTCAGGATGGCGCATCGTGCATCAGTCGTAGAATCGTTCTTAATAATTTTAAAATTACTCACTTCATAACCTCTTTGCTCGAAAAATCCCTTTTCAACGCGAATGTACTCATATCATAAGGTATCTCTCCTCTTGTCATATGTTCAGCCGCAATCCAACCAATTTCAGGTCCGAGCATGAATCCATGACCACACATGCCGCCGACAATCCAGAAACCGTCGATGTCTGTTTTATCTACAATTGGGTTTCCATCTGGTGTCATCTCGTAGCTACCTGACCACTGACGTATAATTTTTATATTTTTTAACTTTGGAATGAGTCGTGCCATACGTCGGCCCATCTCCTTTGCAAACTCAAAGGAGACCCTGATATCGAGTCCTGGAACATTCGGTATCGGCGTGTAACAACCAATAATACTTCCTTTGCCCCATTTTTGATTAAAGTAGCAACCATCTGGACGGTAATCTACAATCATCATATCAAAAAATCGTTCCATCTGTTCTGTAATCATTGCCTCGTGACGCTCAGGATAAATAGGAATGTCTACATTGACCAGTTTCGCAACATCGCGGGCAAAAGGACCAGCCGCGTTCACAATAATCGGAGCATAATACGTTTCATTATCATTTGTTCTGACAGATTTAACCTTACTGTTCTCGGTGTCTATTTTTGTAATTTCCTTATAGGGTAATACCCTACCCTTTTCCTTGATGCCCTTTGCATAACCATCGACAACCAGGAACGGATTCGCCTGGGCATCACTGGAGCAGTAGGCGCCACCGAGAAGGTCTTTGGTGTCAATGCCAGGTACGAGTTTCTCAATTTCTGAAATACCTACATATTCGACATCGAGACCCATCTTTTGTTGTAGCTGTATAAGCTGTAAATACGTATCCTCCTTATCTTTACTATGTGCGAGAAACAGATACCCCCCCTGATGAAATTCCACATCCTGCCCTAATTCATCAGCTATCATGGTAAACTTCTTCATCGATTCCATTGCCACTCTAATACTCAGTTCTGTGGAAAACTGTTGCCTGATACCACCAATGCACCGTCCTGTTGAACCCGCAGTGAGATAATCTTTCTCAAAGAGATATACCTTCAGCCCCTTTTTCATCAAGTAGTATCCAGTGGCGCAACCAATGATACCACCACCAATGATAATTGCATCAGCAGTATTGTTCATAGGTCACAGTTCTGTGGCATCGCCGCTCGTATCGTTGAACGGCATCGTCGTATGGTTGAAAAAAGATGAAAAACGACCAACGAATAACGATACGGGCTGCCATGGCCTATAACGACTAACGATCAACCAAAGTTTATCTGAGATATTAGGTATTCTATAGTCCATACATATCAATTATTTCTTGCTTCTTCTTACTAAGAATTTTATATTTCTCACCGATT
>LJNI01000035.1 GCA_001303225.1 candidate division TA06 bacterium DG_78
AGTGAACCAGCAATCAGCGATTGCATCTTTTTCCAAAACACTGGTGGTGCCGGTGGTGGTGGTGGTGCTATTGCGCTCCACTGGGGAAGTAATCCGAATATCACCAACTGCGTCTTTTCTCAAAATACAGCAGGCGAAGGTGGTGGTGTATTTTGTTTGGATAGTGACCCGACTATTACCTACTGTATCTTCGCAAAAAACGAGGCGACCGGTTTCAGTGCAGGAGGAGGTCTACAGGGAAGGTCAGCACATCCAACAATCATCAATTGCACGTTCACCGAAAATACGGCAATAACACGAGGCGGTGGTATCAATTTTAAGTACTACACCCATGCAGTGATCACCAATTGTATTCTATGGAACGACACGCCAGAAGAAATCTACGCTGAGGACGGTGATCCAATTGTAACCTACTGTGATGTTCAAGGAGGCTGGACTGGCACTGGTAATATCGACGCTGATCCACTTTTTGCCGATACCGCAAACGGTGATTACCACCTCTCCTGGATAAATTTCCCAATCGAAGATTCAACAAAATCGCCCTGTATTGATGCTGGCGATCCTGCTTCTCTTCTTGACCCTGATAGTACGATTGCTGACATGGGAGCACTCTATTTTAGTCAGGAAGTAGGGATTAGAGAAGAAACAACAAAACCTATTACCTTTTATCAAGGACCAACGATCTTCAGCGGTCCATTGGTTCTACCACAAGGCAAAAACTGCCGAATCTACGACATCACCGGCAGAGAAATTGATGCAAATCACCTGTTGCCAGGCGTTTATTTTATAGAGGTAAAAGGATATATAATAAATAAGGTGATAAAGGTCAAATAATAACTTAATGACTTAGTGACTATTAACATAATAATTCAATACCTCACAGCAGTAATTCTGTTTTCTCCCAATTCTTTATTCCCTACGCACTTCTCCCGCACAAAGTGCTCTACGGTAGTTGACTATCGCATTTATCTGTAGTATAATACTAACAAATGCATAAATCTACAAACATAATACTTTACTGCATTACGCTCTTCGCTTTACTCGCTACGCTTCTAAGTGCTCAATCACCAGCTAACTACGACTTGATGCGTGCCACACTCCAGCAGGTGAAAGAACAAGAGATGCAATCATGGATTGAAAGAATCGTGTGGGAAAAAACTCGCGGAGACCGGCAATCAGATTTTGATTCACGTTATGTACAGATTGACATTGAAGTCCACATCGATGCTGAGACGATCTATGCTACAGTAGAAACCGAATTTCAGAGTCTCGTTGATGGTCTCGATGAAATTTCCCTCGACTTTGATGATGCCTTTACTGTCGACTCTGTTTTCGAAAATGGTGCTGCATACACGCTCATTGCTGAAACCCTCACCGTCACACTCGACCAAGCATACAATACGGGTGAGACTTTTTCAGTCGCAACAACCTATCATGGTCATCCGCGTCTGGTCGGAGGTGTCAAAGGATTTCGCTTCGAAAGTCACCAGGGTATTCCAATTGTCGCAACACTCTGTACGCCGTACTTAGCACATATGTGGTGGCCCTGTGTCGATGGTCCTGCTGATAAACTCGACTCGGTCCATCTCCGCATTACAATTCCCGATACATCATACGCAGGATTCTCACTCTACGCTGCATCCAATGGCGCATTGATGAACATCGCCTATCCGCGGCAAGGATGGACTACCTATGAGTGGCATGAGAACTATCCTATTGTTCCCTACTACGTGTCTCTTGCAATCTCCAACTACCGTATCTACTCGCATTTTTACCACTATGATACCGATTCTATGGAAGTGCCCTACTATGTCTTTCCAGAACATTATGAACAGTCTCAGGCAACCTTTGCCGAGACAGTCGATATGATTACCTATTTTGCCTCGCTCTTCGGCGAATATCCATTCGTCACTGAAAAATACTCAATGGCAGAGATCGGATTCTATGGTGCTATCGAAAAGCAGACCAAGACGATCATGGGCGGAGTTAGCTATGGGTGGTACATGGTAGTCTGTCACGAACTCTCGCATATGTGGTTCGGTGACATGATCAGTCCGACGAGCTGGCACCACTGTTGGGTCAATGAAGGATTTGCCACGTACTGTGAAGCTCTGTGGTGGGGTGATAAGTACGGTATGAATGCATATCATAACTACATGGATGACCTTAAGTACTGGCAAGGCGGCACGATCTACCTCTACGATATCTCTGATCCTTTCCAAATATTCTTACAAATCTGTTATGCCAAAGGCGCTTGGGTATTGCACATGTTGAGGCATGCGGTCGGCGATTCGACCTTCTTTGATATCATGTACACCTATGCTACAGATCCGCAATACATGTATGGGAATGCGAGCACTGAAGATTTTCAAGGTGTCTGTGAAACCGTCTCTGGTTTAGACCTGTCTGATTTCTTTGACCAGTGGATCTATGATGAGTACTATCCGAGGTACCAGTACTGGTGGTACGCAGAACCAGAAAAAAATAGGCATCAGATTCACGTTGGCATTAGACAGATGCAGCAAAGTTCTGGCTGGCGACCAATATTTGTGATGCCTATCGACCTTGTGTTTTCTCTTTCTGGAGGTGGTGATACGACAGTCGTGGTCCAGAATAACGACACGCTCCAGACATATCAATTCGAATTCGATGATGCACCGACTGCGCTCAGTCTTGACCCTGATGAATGGATTCTCAGGTATGCGGTTGAAAGTATCGAAGAAACTGCAGCCCCTCCTTTCGTTACTCAAAATCTATCCTTACAATGTTTACCCAATCCAGTTTCTGGTGTCGCACACATCGAATACACACTTCCCCATACAACAGATATTACAATCAGCCTCTACAATATCGCAGGTCAGCGTCTCGTTCGATTAGATCATGGCAACAAAAATGGAGGCATACATCTTCTTCAGTGGAACACAAACAATCTACCATCTGGTGTATATTTTCTGCACCTAACAATTCCTGAAAGCACTTTAGTGCACAAGGTTACCTTACTAAGATAATCAGTGCCGACAATTGTTAGAAGAGGTGCAATAATTTCTCTTCCTCTGGGTACCCATGTATTATATTCTGTTACTGGTCAGGAAATTTCCCGATGGAATAATACTGAGACACTCACCATTCCCAATATTTCAACTGGAATTTATTTTTTAAACATACAGAGTAGGACATTCAAAAAAATCATCATTTTCTAACACCGGCATCCTTGACATACACAGAACCACAAATATAATTTCATAAGCACATCTACGAAAAGGAGGGTTTGTCCTCAGACGTGTCCTGTGTAGGGTCAACGAAGGAGGAAACTATGAGTAAACTTATTTTATCAATAATAATAGCACTATTCCTGCCCCTTATACTACTCGCGCAAACAGACAGATGGGTATACACGTATAATGGACCTAATAATTTTCTGGACGAAGCCCGCTCAATAGCTTCAGGTCCAGACGGCAATATTTATGCTGCAGGATATAGCTATGGCATTGGCACTGTGCAGGATTTTACAGTTATAAGCCTTGACACTGGAGGAGATACAAATTGGGTTTACAGGTATAATGGCCCTACGAACTCCACCGACATCGCCAATGCAATTACAGTTGGTGCCGATGGAAATCTCTATGTTGCAGGACGCAGGAACGGCTTTAATTTCATCGTTATAAACCTCGATACAAGTGGAACACAAGAATGGCTATATAATTACGGTAGCGGCGAGGCTTCTTCAATTGTTTACGGGCTCGATGACAATATCTATGCCGCAGGAAATACTTCGACTGGAGGTGTGGATTTTGCTGTTATAAGCATTGATACTGGTGGAACACAGAGGTGGGTATATGAGTATGATGGACCAGAGAGCGATTACGACCAAGCTAATGCAGTTGTTTATGGCCTGGATGGAAATATCTATGCAGCAGGATACTGTACTGACACAACCTGGCTATATATTTTCACAGTGATAAGCCTTACAACAGATGGAGATACAAATTGGACATACCAGTATACAGGATCTGGCACCTTTGACAATGAAGCAAAAGCAATTGTCTATGGTCCAGATGACAATCTTTATGTGGCAGGATACAGCACAGACAGTAGCACCTGGGTTGATCTAACTGTGATAAGTCTTGACACCACAGGAACAGAAAGATGGATTTACACCTACAATGGCTCGGGAAATTTTTATGATTGGGCCAATGTAATTGTCTATGGTCCAGATGGCAACTTATATGTAGCCGGAACGAGCTGGAGCACCAATTATGATTTTATTGTTCTCAGTCTTACAACGGATGGAGATACAAACTGGGTGTACACAGCCCCGTCATTTGATGAAGCCACATGCCTCGTGTATGGAGCAGATGACTATATCTACGCAGGCGGATTTAGTAGCAATATAGGAATTGCCTGTCTCACAAACACGGGTAATGAAAATTGGTTTTATTCGTATGATGGACCTGGAGGCAGTAGTGATTGGTGTACGGCTATTATGTACGGGTCAGACAGCACTGTCTATGCTACAGGAGCAAGTGTAGAGGTTGCACCGTGGCCTGATTTCGCCGTAATAAGTATGTTCAGTGATATGTACTCTCCATCGATCCCTCAGTTAATCTCGCCGTCTGATAATGCGTATCTAAATGATCCATTAGTTACCTGTATCTGGCACCAGGCTGTCGATACAGGGTCTGGTATTAAGAACTATGTGTTTCACTATGCGATGGATTCACTTTTCACTGGTGTAGATAGTGTTGTATTGGCTGACACGTTTTATACAAATACTTTTTTGGACATCACCTATTTTTGGAGGGTAAAAGCAGCAGACAGTGCTGGAAATCAGAGCACCTGGTCTGATGTCTGGTCATTTAATGTGGACACACTGACACCAGAAATCCCTCTTCTCGTGAGCCCGATAAATGGCATAGTATTGTCTGATACCACGGTTACCTTTGAATGGACTGAGGTCTATTTTATGAAGAACAATAATTTTCTAATAGAGAAAGAAAAAAGAAGCGCGGGTTTTCGCTCAGCTCCGGTTAGATATGTACTTCAAGCTGATACCGGTCTCACGTTTACCGTACCTCTAGTAATAGACACAACTGATACACATTCTGTTAGTTTGAATATTACAGAAAATTTTTACTACTGGCGAGTAAAAGCTTTTGACTTAGCACAGAACGAAAGTCCCTATTCAAATCCTGATTCATTTGGGGTTGATATAAGCCCACCATTGATCGATTCCACAAGTGTATGGTCTGATACGAGCTATGCAGGACCATTCCCCGTGTATACAAACGTCATAGATAATAGTGGAGTCGACACTGTTATACTCTATTACAAGCGGACTGAAGATCCCGCATGGTTTTTTGCTGGAATGACCGAAGGTATGGATAATTGGTATAACGGATTAATCCCTGAAGTATTCATGCTGGACGACACTGTAAAATATTACATCTATGCAGAAGATATTCTTGGGCAGGATTCAACTGATCCTGGTGGTGCACCTGGAAATTATTACTCTTTTATTGCAAACTTCACCGGAATAATGGAACATCAAGATATTCCTAAAGTCTTCTCATTCGGACTAAAACAGAATCCAACCAGAGGAAAAGCCCTCTTTAGCCTTGCGCTACCTTCGGATGCCATGGTTAATTTAAATATCTATGACGTTTGTGGTCGACTAGTCGCTCAGCCTCTGGCAGGCAAAAAATCTGCAGGTTTCTATGAACTTCCTTGGACACCAACCGCTGCTGGAGTCTACTTCTATAACCTCAATTCTCCTTGGCAACATAAAATCGGTAAATTAGTTTTATTAAAGTAGGAAGGCATTATGAATTATTTTTCTAAAAAACTTACAAAGGTCAGTCATTACGTCCTATTTTCCAGTTCCTCCTTCCTCGTTTTTACTTCATTATTATTTTCATTTCCCTATCAAGATGGCTGGCCGCAGGAAATCGAAGGCGGTGTTGATTTTTCTTCTCCAGTCTTCGTAGATGTAGATGGTGATGATACACTCGAAGTTTTGATTGCGGGTAATACAAAGTGGGTGTATCTGTTCAACCATCGGGGTGAGGCACTGCCCAATTGGCCCCAGCAGACAACGACCGGCAGTGCTCAGGAGACTTCTTCTCCATCAGTTGGAGATATCGATAATGATGGCGCAATGGAAATCGTCTACGGGTCTGATGCAGGCCAACTTCATGCCTGGGAATTTGATGGAAATGATGTAACAGGTTTCCCAGTGAACCTCGGTGACAATATCATCAGGGCATGTGCAACACTCGAGGATCTCGATGGAGATGATACCCTTGAAATTTGTATCGGCACTGGTGTTAACCTCTACAGATTCTTCGTGTACCGACACAATGGTGCGCTCTCTTTCTTTAAGAATGTTGAAGGCAGAGTCCACTCAACTGCTGGAATCGCGGACATCGACAAAGACGGAAACGTGGAAATCATTCATGGTGTTGACCGTAATGTCCAGTATGGTGTGTATGCCTGGGAAGCAACTGGTGATTCCTGCTCTGGTTGGCCACAGGAAACCGGACACCATGTTGATGGTTCACCAGCACTCGCTGATATTGATGGAGATTCCACCTATGAAATCTTTGTCGGTTCAATCGATAACAATGTCTATGCCTGGGACTATCTCGGTAATGACCTCGCATCATGGCCTAATAGTGTTGGTTCAGGTATTTACCAGGGAGTTGTTTCATCACCGGCAGTCGGTGACATTAATAACGATTACGTGCTCGACATCGTGATTGGCAGGGGAATTATTCAGTCTTCTAATGGTGCGGTCTTTGCGTTCAGTGCCAATGGTGATACACTTCCTAATTTTCCTATCATTATTGCGACTGGTTCAGTCACCTCATCACCGGTGCTTGCGGATATTGATGGAGATCCAGATATCGAAATCATTGTCGGGTGTCAGGATGGAAAGCTCTATGCGTTCAATCCTGATGCGAGTGATGTTGATAGTTTTCCCATCACGGTCTGTTCTTCTATTACTTCATCACCAGCAGTCGCAGACATTGACTTAGACGGCGATCTCGAAATTGCAGTCGGTGGTAATGACAGCCTCTATATCTGGGATCTTGCTGTTGCATATGATATAGACCGTATGCCCTGGCCCATGTTCCACCATGACCCACAGCACACTGGTAGACTTCCCCTCGGCACTGGAATTCCTGTGTACGAAACTGAAACCGACACACCTGCACCCTCTCATCTCTTTCCAACGATCTTTACTGGACCTCTGTACCTGCCCCAGGATAAAGACTGCCGAATCTTCGACATCACTGGCAGAACAGTTGACGCGACCAATTTGACTCCTGGAATTTATTTTATTGAGATAGACGGCCAGATTACACATAAAACAATCAAGGTACGATGAACCAGGTATGCGCGAATTTTACCTGCCAATTTTTTCCTACGGATTGAAAAATTGAGCATCCCTACACAATTAAGGTGGATAAAGGGGTACATCTCCGATGTAGGCTAAAAATTCAGTGTCCTGATTTTTCGCAGAAAATCAGGGTACTTTATCGAAATGAACGGCCGGATAGAACAGAAAATTATTAAGATACGATAACTTCTTTTGCGAATTCTGCGATTATTTTGTGTTCTCGACCTCTGTATCGGGGCTGCGCCTTACGCTCTTTCATCTGCGCTCTCTGCGATACCTCAGCGGGCTCAGTGCTAGATACGAGGTATCTTGACTTGCACTTGTAATTATGTCATAATACATCAATGTTTAAACCAAATTTTCGTTACACACACACAATAGTCCGCGTGCTTGCAAAAATTTCTGCTGGCAGAGAGGTAATCCTTAATTCACCTTTAATTCCTAAATGGGAAATAGCTTTAAGACGTGAAGCAATAATCCACAGTGCCCATTCTTCTACAAGCATCGAGGGAAATAGACTATCTTTAGAACAGGTAACCAAACTTGCTCAGGGCAGAAAAATTACTGCTACACGTAAAGATAAACAAGAGGTCTTAAATTATCTTAAAGTTCTTGAAAACATTGCCAAATTGATAAAGCGTAGTTCTATTCACGAGAAAGATATCTTAAAAATGCATCGTATGGTCACAAAAGATACCTTGGACAATCCAGATGATTGCGGCGTTTTCAGAAAGCGTTATGTTGTGGTAGGAAATAGATTAACCGGTGAAATTCATTTCCGACCACCAAGAAATGAAAAAGTTCCCGGGTTAGTTAGGGATTTGGTCGATTGGATAAATTCAGAAGAGGCAAAAGAGCTTGATCCAGTTATTGAAGCGGGTATTGTCCATTATGAATTTGTGAGAATCCACCCCTTTGTAGATGGCAATGGCAGGACCGCACGGGTTTTGGCTGCATGGATTCTTTATAAAAGAGGTTTTGATACGAAACAATTCTTCTGCCTCGATGACTATTACGACTCTGATAGACCTGCTTATTATAAAACCTTGCAGAGTGTAAATCAGAGTACAGTAGATTTAACCAAGTGGTTGGAATACTTTATTGAAGGCGTAAACGTAAGTGTTGCGGCAGTTAAAGAAAGAGTAATACGGTTAAGCAGTGAAAGATTACGAAAAGCTAAAAAAGGCCAGATCGCTTTAACTGAGAGACAAATGCGGATTGTGGAATTTATCAATCAAAATGGGAGAATAACAAATCGGGATATGCAAAAGATGTTCAAAATATCAGACGAAGGCGCACTTAAAGAGGTCAAAAAACTCGTAAAATTAGGAGTTCTTAAGAGTCAGGGTAAAGGAAGAAGTCTGCATTACGTCCTTCAATGAGGTTGGCGATTAAGTTGGCGATTAGGTTGGCGATTTACCCCGTAAGAGAATGAGTGCCACAGGCACTCAGGAGGTAAACATGAAATACATAATTATGCTTTTACCAGCTCTGCTGGTAGCCCAGATTTCCTTCACCGAGCACATCATCGATCCTGAGTTTGAACGTGCCTTTGCTGTGTTTGCCATTGACCTAGACGATGATAATGATGTAGATGTTTTAGGAACAAAAGGATTGACAGGAAAATTCACCTGGTGGGAGAACGATGGCTACCAAAACTTTATACCCCACCTCATTGACAGTGGTTTTACCGCAGGCACGTCGGTCTTTGCGATCGATGTCGAGCCTGATGGAGACATCGATATCCTGGGAACGTATAAGGTACCAGGTCTTGAAGCGGTTGGTTGGTGGGAGAATGATGGCAATGAGAACTTCACCAGACATGACATCGATTCGTCCTTTACAAACCCCTATTCTGCTTTTGGCATTGACATGGATGACGATAGTGACATCGACATTCTGGCAGTTGCTTTTGATGACGACGATATTACCTGGTGGGAGAATGATGGCAGTGAAAACTTTACCGAGCATACAATCAGGGGAGACTATGATGGCGCGTACTCAGTCTATGCCTGTGACGCCGATGGCGACCTCGATATTGATGTATTCGGCGCTGCGTACATGGGAAATGTGATTACCTGGTGGGAGAATGATGGCAGTGAGAACTTTACTGAACACCCGCTCGGAGGTTTTGCCGGTGCAGCCGATGTCTATGCCATTGACGTCGAGCCGGATGGAGACATTGATGTCATCGGTTGTGCATACCTTGATGATGATGTTTTCTGGCTTGAGAATGGTGTAATCCTGCACTACATTGAACAGGAATTTGAAGGTGCCTGGTCAATCTTTGCGATCGATTTAGACCAGGACACTGACATTGATATTCTGGGTGCTGCTGCGGTCGATGATGATCTCACCTGGTGGGAGAACGACGGCAGTGAAAATTTCATAAGGCACGATATCAATGATAATCTCGACGATGTTGTTGCGGTCTATGCTGCTGATGTCGATAGCGATACAGACATCGATGTCCTCTCAGCAGCCCGTGAGCCCGATGACATTACCTGGTGGGAAAATGACCTGTTAGTTGGTATTGGAAAAGGCTTCTCGAAACCAATAACTCATCATGAATTCGGTCCGACCATTTTTACCGGTCCCTTACAATTACCCGAAGGCAAAACATGTAAGGTCTACGACATTTCTGGCAGAACAGTTGAACCGACCACACTTGCACCAGGTGTTTATTTTTTGGAAATAGACGGCAACATAACACAGAAGGTTGTTAAAGTCCGATGATCCAGGGATACGTGAATTTTACTCTACCAAATTTTCCCGAGTCCCACGGGGAAAATCTTTGAGCAGTAAATGATTACGTTTAAAAGAAACCCCTGGACCCGTGATGAGCTTATATTAGCACTTGATTTATACACACGCTATAATCCATCGCGCATTTCAAAACATCATCGTGAAATCATTGCCTTAAGTAAAATTTTAAAAAAACTACCGCTTCATAAAAAAATACAAGACAGAAAACGTTTTAGAAATCCAAATAGCGTCTACATGAAATTGCAAACATTTATGAGCTGTGACCCGCACACCAAAGCAACAGGATTAACCCATGTAAGTAAACTAGAAATATCCATCTGGAAAGAATTTTCTCAAGACCTCGCAATATTAAACAAAATCGCTGTCGCAATCAGGCAACTCGCAAAGAGTGCAGTCATTAAATCTCTCAACACGGTTTATGCAGAAGAATCTGACGCTCCTGCCGGCAAACTCCTGTTTCGTTTGCATAAAAAGTGCGAGGATCGACCCAAACTCGTGCAGAAAAAGAAAAAAAGGGCACGCATCTTGAAATGTGAAATCTGTTCATTCGATTTTGAAAAAACCTATGGACCCGTTGGCAAAGGGTTTATTGAGATGCACCATAAGGTTCCACTATTCCAACTCCGCCCCACCCGCAAAACCAGACTTTCAGACTTGATCTTAGTCTGCTCAAACTGCCACCACATCTTACACAGAATGTTACAGGTCTCTAGCACCGCAAAACTGCATCTGCTGAAACCTAATCGGTAATCAAATTGTGCCATTTTGCCCGGCATCTTTGATGTCGTTGGCAAAATGAGCATGCAGTTTTTTCAAAGAAAAAACTGTAATCCTTAGAATATCTTTGATATGGCTGATAAATTCAGCATCCCGACTTCCGTGTCGGGGAATTTTTCACCAAATCATAGATTTGGTATGAAATTTGAGTATCGCCCACATTTGCATAAATCTTTGATTTATTTGCAAATTTGAGGATGCTGGTTTTTAACAGAAAAATCAGTGCTGGATTCCTTAGAAATTCAGGGCATAGAATGACAAGCAACTACGTCAGCGATTATAAAAAAACAGTTAAATCATAAGCCTATCGTCCATCACAGTAATTTTGGTTTTTTATCACCGTAATCGAAGCGAAGCTTTAGCAAGCTCTCTGCGATATTTCAGCATTTACGTTATCCTACGACACTTAAGCCTTGACAATTATGAAAAAACACTTATAATATATAATCAAGGAGAGTGAAAACCCAGGTAATGACATGATCGCACGACGCAGTACATTCCAACATTATGAAAGAACGCGCTTAGAAAAAAGTGATATATGGTATAATGTAAAGACGGATGAAATAACACAGCAGGAAGTGCTCACATCGGGCGCAGTACCATCAAAAAAACCATCTGAAGATGTAAACCTTGATATTGAAATTACCAGCATGATACACAACATTCCAAAACCCGCATAATCCCAATTTTTCTCCTTACAGGATTGAAAAATTGAGGATCCCTATATAATTAAGGTAGATAAAGGGACAGCGCTAAGTTCTATTTCTTGAGGAATTTTTCCCCGTTCCGAAAAATTCGCTGTAATCGACTCGTCTAAAAATAGACAAGATACTTCACCTTCACCGCGCCGATCCTCTGCTGCAGTTCCAGCCCATCTCCGGTGTTCTCACGGTAGTCATTGAATGCAACATAAAGCCAACTCTTGGGCAAAAAATTCCACGCAAAGAGAAAACCGATGCGGTTTGAATAAATTTCTGGGGTGCTCAGCGCGCCCTCGTCAGTCTCGAATACGAATTCTGAATACAGAGATACATCAATATTGTGTCTAAGTTTGTATTCAATACGCGGTGTCCAGATTGGTGTAATGTCTGCAATAACACCATCAGGGTTGTATTCAATAATAAAATCTCCATCTGTAATGAGCGAAATCCTCGATGCCGGAACAAAACACATCCAGTGCCAGAGCCACAGCTGATGGCCAACCCAATTTTGGCGGTAATTATAGCAGTATGAATAGGTGAAACCGAAATTTATATTCATAGTAGTACGAAATCCACTCCACACATCTAGACTGATTTCCCGTTGGAAATAATTCGTGTCTGCCTCGTACTGTTTGCCTGCTTCACCATACAGAGAAAATCCCCAGAGGTTGCGGAAGTTTATTTCATTATAGATGGTTGCCAATCTTGACCACTCAGTACTCCCTGGTTCTTGTGATACAATGAATCCCGGTTCAATATAGTATCGCTGGATTATTCCGCTCTCTGGATACCCAGCCGGACCAGCAGCAATATATAATTCGGTCGCACCCTGCCAGGGTACGTAGCCGATATCTCCGACATCAAAAGAATCGTCGACGGCAATAAAGCTTCCGACGCCGATAAAGTTCTCTGTCTTGAAAATACCACCGCTCGACACTGCCCAGCCTCTCTTTTTATTCTTGTCGCTCAGTGCAGTCTGTAGAATAAATTGCGAAGGACCTGAACGGTACGCACCATCAAAACCAATCGCATAGTTATAATCATCTCGACTCGTCGCCGCGCCACTCATTAAAAGACCAATCTCGGATGTCTCGAAAATGGTGCGTCGAATGCGCGCAGCAGTAAAACCTTGATAATCTTCATCACCAGTACTATCAGTCACTGCACCGAGCACACCGATATTCCAATCTCTTCCCTTATTGATAAATTTGAGTCCACCTAAAATCGGTACTGAGCCACCGTCGCTCAAAGGCTTGCCAACCTGGCGTGAATAGAAAATTAATAACGGCTGGAAAAATCCCAAACCCAGACTCGACATTCTAAAGACTTCGTTTCCCTCAACAAAGAATGGTCGCCGTTCATCGAGGTATACTGGATAGCGCGAAAGATTAAATTGATACGGGTCAGCCTCGATATGTGCAAAATCTGGGTTCACTGTACCATTCAGTGTTGACTGTGACGTGAAATCCCACTTAAAATTGAAACTGAAACTCGGTGTGTACTCAGTCGAATCTCCAACACGGTCATAGCGGAAAAATGCCTCAGGATACAACTCGATGTGGTAGCCCTTTACTTTTGGATGGACATTCGTCAGCGTGCCACACTTTGAAACCTGCAAACCATCTTTCTGCAGCAGCTTTGTCCAGTGAGAGATTTCATAATCTTTAATATGGTAGCGTCGAAAATTTATGCCCCACTCAGTCAAACCTTTTTTATAGCGAATCGATTTATATGGAATTTTCATCTCGATCTCATAGTGGTCATCATAGGACTTCGCGCCATGGAACCAAACATAATCCCAGGACATATCCTGAACTTTACCGTCTTCCAATAATAAACCATCATCAAAATGTCCACTGAGACAAACCGCGAACATATACGCAGTAGCTTTACTATTGAAGGTATCTAAGTAAAACCATATATGGTCTTCAAATCCTTTGAATGAGGCAAATGGCTTTCTGCTTGTGGTGTAGCAGCGGCACGCGACATAGAGATTATTATCATCACTCAGGAAATAGCAGACCGTCGGTTCAGTGGTCGGTTCACCTTCTTGCGGTCGGTACTGGATAAAATCGTATGCAGAATCTGCCTGCAACCAGATATCTTCGATAAAGCCGTCGATCTGTGGCGGCTCATCAATATACCGCAGCTCAACCTGTTTCTCTCCAAAGAGTATCAAACACAACAGCAACGCGATCATCAGTCTTCAGTATAATAAATATAGAACCTAAGTCAATAAGATGGGACATCGAAACGATCAGCAGTTCAATCTGCGGTTTCTGCGAGACTTCTGCGGTCCACCTCTTGTGGCGGAACTCTTGACAACGAAACATAATCGACTACAATAGTAGTAGCATTGAGGCAATGAAATGATACGAAATCATCGCATATTTCAACACTTTGAAAGAAAATTCTTAGAAAATGAAAAAGTCGATATTTGGCAAAATTTTAAAATCTATGAAGCACTCTATCAAGAAGCACTCACACTTGGTGTTGTACCATTAAGAAATCCACTCGAGGATATTGACATCGATATAAAAATTGCCAGGGTAATAAATAGTGTTCCAAAACCTGCTTAAAAAAATCGCTCCCAAATTTCACCAAATCTTTGATTTGGCATGAAATTTGAGGATGCAGTTTTTCGTTTTTATGGAAAAACTGTAATCCTTGTTGTTGTATTTGCAAATTTGAGGATCCCTATATAATTAAGGTAGATAAAGGGATAACGCTCCACTCATTGACACCTTTTTAAAAATACCTATACTAATTCACAACAAGGAAGGTGCAATGAAATATATTATCTTCGGAATATTCTTTGTATCAGCCACCGTATCGGCGCAGGGTATGCACGACAGAGGACATGGCGCACCTGCAGAAAAATCATTTATCAATCATCCTGATGCGTGGTATCAGTTCCGTCTCGGTTTTGAATCCGGCTTTACGAGTATCGCATCGCACACGATCCAGTTCGATTCTAACGGTACGAAATTCGACTACGTGGACGAAGGCGGCCAGAACATTTTCTTTCCATTCACGCGGTTTACTGCTGAGGTTACGCTGGCGAAGAGGCACACCATAGTCTTTCTGTATCAGCCTCTGGATATAAACTCTGAGGCGTTATTGAGGAACGATCTCATCGTCGACGAACTCACGTTCCCTGCAGACACACCCATGGACCTGCACTATGGTTTCAGTTTCTGGCGGTTCAGCTACCTGTATGATTTTAATAAAGATAAAAATAAGGAATTTGCTATTGGTCTCTCAGTACAGATTCGGAATGCCTCAATACGTTTTGCATCGTGTGACGGTGCTCTGCTTCGGGTCAATCAAGGTGTTGGTCTAGTTCCGATTCTTAAATTCCGTACCCGATTCCCTTTTAACAATGGTATGTGGTGGAGCAGTGAAATCGATGGCTTTTATGCTTCTGGAAAATATATCACCGGTGGTGAAAATGACTTTGTGGGCGCAATCCTCGATGCCTCATTGCGTCTCGGGTATGAGCTCAATAATTCGCTCGATACCTATGTAAATCTCCGGTATCTCGGTGGCGGTGCTCGTGGTACGAATGATACTCCTGGTCCTGGCGATGGCTACGTAGACAACTGGTTTCACACTGTTACTTTATCTTTGGGTTTCTATATCAAATAGCTATTTGTTTCTATCTGCGTAATCTGTCCACCACGTTTCTTGGCAGATAATCACTGTAATCGACCCGAAATTGCGCAGCAATGAGGGTTACTCAAGTTCCTCCATTCCCTCGAATTCCGGCTCTGTGGTTTCAGGGAGACGTTCTTTTCGGAAATTATTAAAGTTGTAGTTGATACTGAACATCACGACCGGTGATTCGCGTTCTGAATACCGGCGGATGTAAAAATCCTCACCTTCAGAAATAAATTCTCGTTTGCCTGTGCCGAAAACATCCCGCACCTGCAAGGTCAGGTTGAGTTTTTTGGCAAACAATTCCTGTCTCAGTGCGGCGTCAGTCGTGAAAAATCCTTCGCGCTGGCCTTGCGCTGACAGCGACGGGCTACGGTACCGTCCAGTGATCTGTACTTTTGTCCCTGAAAATACTTTAAATTCACTATTGAATCGTGCACTCCAGCTCAAATCTTCTTCAGAAATCGGCTCACCGTAGAGCAGGCCGTCTAATCGTTGCTGAAAAATCGATCCGGTCAGATTGAGATTCCACCACGATGCCACACTCAAATCGAAGAGCGCCTCGATGCCGAGCGCCTTATCCGTGCCCACGTTCTCAACCGTATGCAGGATGACATTCTCATGGTACACTGACTGAACCTGCTCAACATTGTTATGGGTGACGCGGTAAAATCCCTCTAAGGAAAACACACTCGTGCCGAATACTGTCTGAAA
>LJNI01000164.1 GCA_001303225.1 candidate division TA06 bacterium DG_78
AGGCATTTTATAACGCTGCTTTCACCCATTACCAAGATAGAAAATTTAATGAGGCTTTGAAAAGTTTAAATTATGCACAGATGATTGATCCTGATAATGTCAGCCAGTATATTCTTACTGGTGGTATTTATCGAGATATGGGTGATACCGAAGCTTCGAATGAGGCATATAAAAAGGCGATCAGTATCGATCCGGAAAATCCAGAGGCATACTACCTCATTGGGAAAGCGCTATTTGAAACTAAATTGCACGATTCATCAATCGTCTATTTAAATGATGCAGTAAAATATTTCCAGAGTAAATACGACAACATCGAAAAAATAATTTTCCAAAATCTTCCTGAATTTGATATTGCTCTAAAGCACGAAATAAATAAATTGTGGCGAGATAAGAAAAATGATGAATTAGACCAGGTGATAAAAGTGAAACTCGGTCTTGATGGAGGTATCACGACACATAATCGAAATATCGAAATATTTTTCAAAACTACTGATGGCTTAGCACAGAGTTATTACCTCATAGGAATGAACTATTACAAGATGAACAAAGACGATCTTGCCTTGGAAAATTTGAAGAAAACCCTTGAACTCATGCCTGAAGATTTTGATGCCCTCTTTTTCACAGGCGAATTAATGATTCGTGGACAGAAATATAGAGAGGCTATTGGTTATTTTGAGAAATTGACCCAACTAAAGCCTGATGACCTCTATGCCTGGTTTTATATTGGAGCCAGCTATTTGCAGTTACAAGAGTACCAGAAGGCAATCGAAGTATACGAAGAGAAAGTTCTCAAACTGGATCCCAAATTTGTCGAAGGGTGGACTAATTTAGCATCAGCATATCAAAAAATCGGGAACAGTAAAAAGGCATACGAGTGTTTAATGAAAGCAGAAGAACTTAAAAAGGGGCAGCAATGAGTATACGAGCAAAAGAAAGATTGTTGAATTTCCTAATCATTTTAGGCGTTTTAGCCTTGCTCTTCGTTGTCGGATATCCGCAATACAAAGAATCACTTCCTTCAAAAGTGAAAATCGGCATCGATAAATCCTTCAGTTCTCTGCCATTCTATGTCGCGAAGATGGATACTTCGAGAAATTACTTTACCATTGAAAAGGTTGAACCAGAATTTATCGAAATCACCGGAGATCCTTTGCAAGGTCTTAAAGACGGCACCTTTGATATGGTCGCTGTACCATGGTACAGGTTAATCATTTCACCAGGTCTCAATGGTGATACAGTAAAAAGTGTTTGTGGTATTGAATTGAAATCTGGCAGAGTAACCGATGCAATCATCGTGTCCCCTGATTCGAGAATGAAAAACGTAAAGGATTTAAAAGGTAAGAACTTAGGGTATATGGCTGCTGATGAGTATCTTATTAATCTCGTTTTCCCAGGACTTGAAGAAGATTTTAAATTAACCAAGGTTACACTGGTTCCGCTTCAGATTGAAGACGTTCCCACAGCCTTCACTGATAAAAAGGTCGATGCTATATATCTCCTCGATCCGTACCGCGGTTACATGGTTTATAAGGGTAACAAGGTTCTCTTTGAAGGATTAATTTCCAATTATATAATGCCCTCTTTGCCTTTAGCAGCGATCGTCATGCGTCAAAATTATGTCAAAACTGAAAATAGATTGGCAGCCATACGGATGAAAAATGCGGTCGAAGCGACCATGAGTTATCTAGCAAGAAACCCTGAAGCAGCTAAAAATTTTATCATCAAAGTTAACGGCTGGGTAAGTGATGGTACACTTACCTTGAATATAAGAATACCTGAGTACCAGAGACTTTCAGAAATAAATGTTAAAAATGTCGAACGCCTACAGACAGAATTAGTGCAGAGAGGTATCGGCACGTGTGGTTTTAAGCCAACAGAATTTCTGTTTTCAAAACTCGATTTTAGACGATAGAACCGGTCGTGCTAGACGGGGAGCTAGCGGTGCCCTGAATCCCGGCAAATGTCGGGTCGACCCGAAATCCGCTATAGCGGGGTCGAACGCTTCATTATGAGTCAGGGCTTCCAGGATCAACAGTGAGGGTGTGAAGGGTGTTGAGGATTGGGTCTTATGATGGTACCGACTATAAACCCCGTCAGGTCCGGAAGGAAGCAGCGGTAAGTAGGAAAGGGCTGGTCATAAGGGTGCCTGGTCTGAGTCCTCTACCTCATTGTCCCTGAAAGAACTGACGAAGGAAGTTGCACGGCCGGATTTAATAAGGAAATTACTGGAGGTGTCGAAGTGATAATTGTTATATGTATTTTAGTATCTTTAAATATCAATAGGATCAGCAGATGAAAAATCCGAAATCCAAAATTCGAAATACCAAACAAATCATAATGACCAAAATACAAATAGTTCAAATAAAAATTTTGAATTTATATATTGGAATTTTGAAATTGTTTAGAATTTGGTGTTTAGAGATTAGATTTTGCCGAACATCGTGAGGCTTATTATGGCTCATCGTGTCATTTCACTTAAATATCGTCCTCAAAATTTTGATGAATTAACAGGACAAAATCATGTTGTTGTATCACTCAAAGGTGCAATAAAGAGTGGTCGTATTGGACATGCCTTTTTGTTTGCTGGTCCACGTGGTGTTGGAAAAACAACGACCGCACGGATTCTTGCCAAAAGCCTCAATTGTATAGAAGGTTCAACAGTACACCCCTGTCAGCAATGCCCGTCTTGCCGTGAAATAACTCTCAGTCGAAGTATCGATGTTGTTGAAATCGATGGTGCTTCAAATCGAGGTATTGAGGAAATAAGAAATCTGAGAGAAAGTGTTAAATACTCACCCATACACGGCCGATATAAAATTTACATCATTGATGAAGTTCACATGCTCACCCAAGAGGCATTCAATGCCTTGCTGAAAACTCTTGAAGAACCGCCTCCGAAGGTTATCTTTATCTTTGCGACCACAAATCCTACCAAAGTTCCCGCAACTATTCTTTCCCGCTGTCAGCGGTTCATATTCAAAAGACTCTCCGTAAAGGAAATTACTACACGCCTTCGAGTAATTGCTGAAAAAGAAAACATCAAACTGACCAACGATGCCTTACACTATATTGCGACAAGGGCTGATGGAAGTATTCGAGATGGTGAAAGTATTGTAGAACAGCTCGCTGCTTTTGTCGAGGGCGAAATTACTGCAGATGATGTGTTTAAGCTTATCGGCTTTTTGGGAAGTAATTTTTATCTTGCCCTCATCGATAAAATTTTAGCACAGAATTTAGCACAGGTAATCTCAGGACTCAATAATGGGTTAGAGGATGGTGCAGACCCAATTGAAATTTACCGTGGTCTCACCAACTACTTAAGAGCTGCACTTCTGCTGAAGACCGGATTATCTGAGGAGTTTATCGAACTGAATACTGAGGAGATTAATAGATTAAAAGCATTACCACTCGACAAAGAGGGTCTTATTTCCATGCTCGAGATCTGTTTGCACTTCGAGGAAATGATACGAAGGTCGGTCAATGTCAGAATTGCAATCGAATTACTATTAAGTCAACTCGTCCTAAACATGCCACATTCACAAGAGCAAAAGAGCAAGAATGATAGTGATGCTCGTGCGTCACTTGACACAAGCGATCTCAAAAGAAAGATATTCGATCCTTTACAGAAGAAAAGTCCTAAATTGGCAGGAATAGTTCAAAAATCTACAATTGCGGAGGATGCTCATAATGTAATTATTACCGTAGAGGATGAATTTTCTGAAAAACAGCTCATCGATAATCATAGGATAATAGAATCAATTGTAAAAGAAAAAATTAACCCTAATCACTCACTTATCATTCAACGTACTCGTAAAACTAAACAGGTTAACGGTTTTGTCGATGCAATAAAAACCCTGTTTGATGGTGAAGAAGTAAGGTGAAATCCTACCTCATCCAAAATGAGCAAATAACCATCCTACTTTATGGAAAATCTCGTTTTACATGAAATCAGATAAAAAGGAGAAGACAGGATGAAAAATAATATATTAAAGCAAGCACAGCAATTGCAGACGAAATTATTAGAACAATTACGAACCATAAAAGTTGAAGGAAATGCAGGCGGTGGTATGGTGAAAATAGAAATGAATGGTGAACAGAATGTTCTCTCAGTAAAGATCGATCCTCAAATCATAGAAGAAAAAGATACTGCTATGCTCGAGGACCTCATCGTAGCAGCATTCAATGATGCAAAAAAACAGATTTTAGAAAAAACTCAGGAAAGCTTCAAATCAATTACGGGTTTGCCTCTTCCCATGTAAACCTTTCCTAAATCTCTAACATCCTTATCGAGATATTGTCTTGATTTTTTATGCGTTTTGAATTGGAAAGGGATAGAATTTATTATTTATATTCTTCTAATTTATCAAAAAAGAGTTTTCTAATTTCCTCGAGCCTCTGCTTGGTCTTCGCTTCAAATCGCAAAACAAGAACAGGCTGAGTATTAGATGGACGTACGAGCCCCCAGCCATCAGGAAAATCTACACGCACTCCATCAATGTCGATAACAGTGTGGGTTTTTTTAAAATATCCTTTAAGTTCCTCAACAATGTGAAATTTTTTTTCATCAGATGTCTCAAGGCGAATTTCCGGCGTGGAGAAATATTTTGGAACCTTCTGCGCAAGTACAGATAACCTTCCATCCTCACTCAATATTTCTAATAATCGCAATCCAGCATATAACGCATCGTCGTAACCATAATATCGGTCTGCAAAAAATATGTGGCCAGACATTTCACCAGCCAGTGGTGAATGTTCCTCTTTCATCTTTGCCTTGATGAGTGAATGACCAGTTTTATACATCAAAGGAATGCCGCCCAATTCTCTAATCCGCTCGATTAATCCTTTTGAACATTTAACCTCAAAGATAATTTTTGAGCCGGGCTTCTCCTTGAGCACCTTTTCTGCATAAATAGCGAGCAAAACATCTCCCCAGATAACCTCGCCATGTTCATCCAAAACGCCGATCCGGTCACCATCTCCATCAAAACCGATACCACAATCAAAGGTACCACACTTCACTGCTTCAATCAGTGCAGTAATATGTTTCACTACAGTAGGAT
>LJNI01000165.1 GCA_001303225.1 candidate division TA06 bacterium DG_78
ACGGGTCCAGAAACACTTACATGAAATGTATCACCAGGTATTCCAGTTGCGCATGATCTGTAATATATTTGGTTATGACCATTTAGATTTTCAGCCCAGACAATGTGGTCGACAAGATTTGAATCAATAACTAAATCAGGCGTGATAGAATTACCAGGTGATTCACTTATATTGACAGGTGGCGAATAATCATCCAGGTATTTATAATAGACATCATAGGTACCAGCTATAGTATCGTATTGCTGCTCGGCAACACGGCGGAATTCATATTGATCAACATCAAATGAGGGATTAATACCTCTTGGTAAAGACCAATTGATTCTTCCCGTGTGTACCTACATCATTAGAATAGACATAATACACACTATCTGCAGAATGATAAACAATACGGACTATATTGGTCACCGTGGTATTTCGCCATTAGGAACTGCGATTTAACGGCAGTTATTAAATGCCGTTAAATCAACTGAATTGACCGTAGTAACAAAGGAGTAATGATACTGGGCATACATGAAAATACATACTGTAAAAGAACACACGATAAATTTTTTTATATTTCCTCTCTTACTCTGCAGTATCTTATAAAACGAAGAATGTATTTATCAAGACCAGTATTTAAAATTTGTTTTTAAGTAAGGATGACTAAATGTTATGTTAAGACTTAAGTCACGAAGTCCATAAAGGCAATGGGGATTGGCTCTGCCAACCCCCATTGTTGTATCACTGTCTTGTTATTATTTCACAAGAATTAGTTTTATTACCTGATTGTCCTGGTCGTTATCAAACATACCAAAGTAAATTCCCTGACTCAATTTCTTGCCTGCGTCATTACATCCATTCCAATTAGCAATGCCATTTTCTATCTTCAGATTTCGTACCAATCTTCCACCGACATCATATATCTTCATACTCTTAGAATTCGGATGGGCTGTGATGGCAGTTAGCATATTGAAAGGATTTGGCGAGGCAGTTATGTTTACTGCTGAATGTTGTGGAGCTATCCATTCGCCTTCTTCTACACCAGGATCACCACCATATGATACATATGCCCTCATCAGAGCATCTTCAGTCATAAGATCACGATATGGCGACCAACCCCCTGTATACTCCCAAGTTTGGCGTCCATAAGGAGGTATCGTATCCATTGCCCACTGAGGATCCGATTCAGCATCTGTTCTACCACCTACATAAAAAGCACCTTCACGAATGTGAACGCTGTCAGGGATGTCAACAATTGTCCACCCAGCAAAGAGTCCTGAACGAGTTTCCTCAAAAAGGATAGTACCTGGATATCCACCAGGACCATCGTCATCCAGAATCATAAAAGTAACGTTTGTAGGGGCAGCCACTACAGAAAGATAAATCTTAAACTGTGATATTGATGCTGTATATCCTGGCGGAGTAAATTTACAACCCATTCCACCGTCACTGCCAGTCCAGGCTACACCACTCTGAGGAAAACCGATGTCATAATAGAGTTCAACCGGGAAATTAACTATTTTCATCATACAATTCTTCGTATCATTGGCAGGCGTCATATCACCGGAGAGATCACATTTTACGTTTATAGCGTAAGTACCTAACGGTGTTGCAGTCCAGGTTGGTTCGAAAAGTAACGAGTCACGTTGTCCTGCGGCTGAGGAAGCGATCGTTATACTGTCAATAAATACAGTATCATTTGACGCGTCTATAACGACACACTCAACAGGAATGTCAGTCTCTGGTTGATTTCCAGTATTTTTTACCAATGCCCAGAAATTGACTGTCGAGTCCTCTAGAAGAAAGAAACCACTATTGTTGTCATTCATCACCTTCTCTACTGATAAATCGTGTACTTCAATTCCTCCTGAATCTGGTGAGATGAAACGAATTGCCAAATCTGCATGTGGAAGGTATCCCAATTCCGGATCATTGCGATAATACATAAGCCCGATTGTTCCTGAAACATTTTCCATACCCACGCTACAATCATTACGCGTGTCACCAACCTCTGGATCTCCTACCCGGACCTTATATTGGAACGTGAGACAACTATCAGGGCGTGAAAGAATGATTTGTAAGGTATTCATGCCCCGGCCAGTAGTGCTCTCGTAGAACCGGACACTATCCCACTGAACGATGCAGGTATCCATTGCCGCATTTGTCCAGTACCAAATAGTTGGATTTGTGCCAACTGAAGGGTCCAGGTCACACATGAGCGGAGCCACGAGATTATTAGGCCGTGCTGTGCTCGGTATATTAGGGAATGGATGTGCATCCATGAAGTTATCACCAAAGGCAATGTAACCATTAGAACCAAGATAAAAGGAATTCACTGTATACCAGTAATATGGGAAATCAAACCCGATTGAGAATGGACCAGCAACAGCATCATCTCCAACACCAGTTATCTCTGTACCGATACCTTTTATTTCAACCCAGGTATAGGTTGGTGCCCCAGTAGCAGTTGTATCGCTATCGAGCCAGATATATCCCCAGTCATCTGGACCACCACCATGACCACGATCACCCCTCATTACTCCCTCATTGTGCTGTTTGTAATCAGTCATCACTGCTTCTGTTTGCCAATATCCGCCAGAACTCACTACCTGGAGGATTATTAAAATAAATGTCATAGAACCTCCTTTCTATCGTAAAGTATAATCAGAAATAAATGGATGTCAAGTGTTCGATAGACCAATAGTGCAGATAAAAATAGGGGTAGCAATGCCACCCCTATTAGCCAATGATTATTGATTATTTTACGATTAAGCACTTCTTGTTGATTGTGCCAAATTCAGTTGTAAGACAGTAAAAATAGACGCCGGAGGGAAGATCAAGATGAACATTTAAACTATGGGTACCAGCAGAATATCTATCGGATACAAGTGTTTTACGTAATCTACCCATTGCATCGTAGACGTAAAGATCAACGCTCGTCGCTACAGGAAGTGTAAACTCAATAATCGCTTCGCCATCGCTAATTGTCGTTGCCCTGAACCTAAAGGCATTAGATGTAAACGGGTTCCATTCAGCAATACCACTTATGACCTCTATCTCTTTGGTTAGGGTATCGTTGTCAACCCACTCGTCGCCGGAGAGCTGGGTATAAACAGTCACTGTATGGGTACCACCTACAAAGGTATGGTCGTCAAAAGTAACCTGTTCTTCATCACCTGATGCCAGATTGCTGACCGACTTTGTTGAAGTATATGCGCCTGGTTCGATTTCGCAGGTAACATCAAAGGTTTCAGTGCCAGTGCTCAAGTTTTTTACAGTCGCCTTAGGTCCGAATGTAGTATCATCAGAAACAGTAATTGTTGACGGGATATCGATAGAGACTGTTTTCGCATCTTTCGTAAAAGCTGTTGAAACAATTGCATATATCAGCCAGTTATAATCTAATGGGTTACCAGGTTGATTCTGTAACTCAGTCCAAATGCCCGGACCAATCCAATCACCTTTTCCATCCACTGCTGGTCCATAATCAACACTAAGGGGATATTCTCCAGCTAGATGCGTTACTTGTACTGAACACCACAGGTCACCAGTACCAGATATCGGAACATAATCTGTTAAATGTGCCGTCACAAATGCAGTCCCGCTGTAAGATTCTGCTGTGATCATATCACCCGGCCATATATCCATCCATCCATCATAAACTTTAACGTACTGATTCATTTGGTAGGTCTGATAGAGGTGAAAATAAATCGCGATAATATTCCAACCTGCATAAGCGGCTAGTTCATCAGGGGTTAATCTGATTGCGCCCTCAAATGTGCCACCATTTGTGTAACCGATACCAGTATAGGGAGGAAAGGTACAGAAATGAAGAGTATCCAGGTCCCGTCCATAAAACATTTCATTTTCGAGCTCCTCTACTGACACAATGTGGCTAATACCTTTTGCCAAGATGGAATTTTCTGGGGCTATGGGTTTTGCATCGAATTTGTTTGTTCCGAAAAGCATTGGAACAACCAACAGCGTTAATACGAGTGCCATAATTTTCCTCATTACTCCTCCTTTAATCTTGTTGTATAGAAGATGCTTATGAGAAACCAGATTTTATTTCATTAAAATCTGATTATAGTATATTGTTTACTATTTCATCACCTCCTTTCATATCCATAATTTAACTATCCGAAATTCATAAGTAAAAAATCTAATGTTTAATTATGATAAAAAAATGGGCTTTGTCAAGCGCTCAATTTTAATCAAAAATAGTCTTCACGAAAGAGGGTTGTTTGATAGATCTTGGTATATTAAAGCAGAAAACGAAAGGATGACCACCTACGGTTATAACAATATCAGAAGAAGTATATACAATGAAGACTAAGGCGCTGCTCCGCCGGATGCTTTTAAAATCTTATGCTAATTTATTTAATGAAAAAAGGCGGCAGCCGGATTTGCACCGGCGAATAGCGGTTTTGCAGACCGCCGCCTTGCTACTTGGCTATACCGCCTTAAGAAAGATATTAGCTGTTAGATACTAGTGTTTAGTGTTAATTCTTTTTCTCTTTACTAGTATCTAGTCCCTAATATCTTAACCCTGTTGTAAAAGCGGGAGACGAGATTTGAACTCGCGACCCTCACCTTGGCAAGGTGACGCTCTACCACTGAGCTACTCCCGCAGTGCTAAAAAGTATAGTCGAAAATATACAGAAGTCAATATACGAAATTATCGATAATCTAAAATTAAAGGATTATAACACAAAGTAATTTTTTAAATCACTTTTGCAATGAGAACAGATACAATTTTTATCGATCTTCATAGCAGCAACTGCTAAATCAGTGCGTTTAATTAATAATTGTCCACAGAATGGACAGTAAGTATTTTCATATTTATGACCAGGCACATTTCCTATGTAGACGAATTTCAGACCGCTCTCCTTTGCAATATCATACGCAGTTTCTAAAAATGTTATCGGAGTCGCAGGTTCAGAAAATTTGTACGCAGGAAAGTATCGAGTAAGGTGCCATGGCGTAGCATCACCCAATTCATGTGTAATTTTCTTTGCGATTTCAGACAGGATTTTTATAGTATCATTGACCGTCGGAATAACAAGTGTCGTAATCT
>LJNI01000036.1 GCA_001303225.1 candidate division TA06 bacterium DG_78
TAGATGCTGGCAGCGTCACTATGCTCGGTGGCAATCCAAAATCGCTTCATGTGAAAGATATTTTAAAACACAAACCAATCCACTATGTTACGCCAGAAAACGATGACTGGAGGCAAATATTGCAAGAAGAGTACAATGATAAGATTTTTTTAATACACTTTGTTGACTTCTCTTCGCAGTCATTAAACAAAAGCCATCTTGAGAAATTAATAAAGAATTTATTGCCTGATTTTAAATTGAAAAGGCTTGATGTTCAATTGGCAGCGCAATTACTTTCTGATATAGAGAATGAATACTTTTTTGAAAATTTTCAATCAATAGAAGATTTTCTAAAGCGCGGTATTGGCTACTGCATTTTATACAATACAAAAATGGTAAGCGCAGCGACTTCAATGGCGATGTGTAAAGGTGCAATTGACATTGAGATTGAAACATCCGAAGGTTTTCAAGGAAAGGGTTTAGGAACAGTAGTTGGTGCCAAATTAGTATTATATTGTTTAGAAAATAATATCGAACCCAAATGGCTTGCAGCTAATTCTGAATCGGAAAAACTTGCTTTAAAGCTTGGCTACACAAAAACAGGAACCTACGATACCTTTGGCATCAAGAATTAGACTTTACAAACGACCCGTCCTGTTTTGTAAAGTAAGGTTATGGGGGTCAGGTCTTGATTTAAAGACATAACACTTGAATAAAATTTAACAGATCCCGCCTGCTATACTTTGCTGACTTTCACCTATATTTTCTTTCGATATTTCAATATTTATTTTGTAAGACATTCTTCTGATCCCGGAGCGGAATAGAGCCTCGTTCGACCATTCGATAATTGTAGAATAATGGAATAATAATATTTGGAATTTTGGTTCTTAGAAATTGCCTGCCCTGTTAGATAAGGCATTCTTAAGGGTGATACGCACCAAATCATCCTCACTACATTATAAATGTTTGAAAGAAAAGATTAAGTTCATATCTAATAGGGTGAAGAATTTGATGTTTGTAATTTGGGATTTGTCTTAAATTCTTGGTCTAAAACCCCTACCTAAGACTTCAAAAACATCAGTGAGAATTACAAATGCCTCATTGTCAATGCCCTGTACCAATGATTTAAAAATTTGTGTTTCTCTTTTTGTAATAACGCACATGATTACAGGCCTCTTCTCTTTTGTATATGCTGAATGGCCATCGAGTATCGTTACCCCGCGCTTCATTTTTTCATAAATTTCTTTTGTGATTCTCTCATTATCTTTACTGATCACAAACACTGCCCGTGCATAATCCATGCCTTCCAAAATAAGATCAATGACTTTTGATGAGAGGAAAAGCGCCAGGTAACCCAAGAGTGCCAGTTCAATCGAATGAGTCGCAATTCCAGCAGCTGTTATCACTATAAAATCAACAGCCATAATCCACATACCGACTGACATGTTGGTGTAACGGTTAAGGATCTGGCCGACAATATCAGTTCCGCCAGTACTCGCACCACCTCGGAAGATGAGCCCTAATCCCAACCCAAGCAGAACGCCACCATAGAGTGCAGCCAGCACTTCATTATTAGTTGGTGTTGTTATGTGTATGGAATAGACAAAAAAATCGATCACGAGATAGGTGCAGATGATTGTCACCACTGATTTGATTCCAAAGGAAATCCCCAGGACCCGCATGGCAATGATGAATAATGGGATATTCAAGATGATCCCGACGATTCCTACTGGAGAACTAAAGAGGAAGTGTAGAACCATGGCAATACCGGTGACGCCGCCCGGAACAATGCGATGAGGTATTAAAAAGAGGGCATAACTCAGCGCATAAATAATGCCACCGATGATGAGATATACGATTTTCATTACCTGTTCGAAATCTTTTTATGTATCTTTGTCATCTGGAGATTCTGTCTGTTTTTCTTTTAACTGTGCAAGAAGTGATTTTGTTTTTTCCACCTCTCTGTTTTTCTCAGCAAGTTCTCTATCGAGCGCATCCTTCTGCTTGTCCATCTGTCTCAACAATGCCTTCATTTCATCGACCTTTGCTCTGATACTCACTGCCTCTTTCCTCTTCTTTTCGAGTCCCTCGAGTTCTTTTTTTATAGCTTCAATCCTATCCACTGCTCGGTCGAGCACTTCTTTCGCCCTGCTCTTTCTTTCAATATCAGCACCTATCGAGACAAGTTCCTTTCGTCTATTTTCGAGTTTCGCAACCATATCAGTCTCAAATAGTTTTGCTTTCTCAATTTTACCTTCTACTTCTGAATAGTGTATTTTTATGTCAGCAATTTTTTCCTCGAATTCTTTTTGCAGAACCATCATTTTATTAATCTCATTTTTATACCCATCCCTCTTTTTGAGCAATTCTTGATTTTCTTTATTTAATTCAGCAACAGATTGCTCTTCTTTCTTCTCGAGCCCTTTGAGTTTTTCGTCCAGTTCTGTTATTCGCGTCTCACGTTCCTTTATTTTATCTTCAAGCAAAGATAATTCCTTCTTACGCGTATTGAGCAGCTGCTTGGTCATCTTGTCCTGCTCGAGCATTGATAGCAATTGCTCGTGGTCCTCTCTCATCCGGGGTAATGATGTTTCTATTTTTTTATATTCTGACCACTGTGCCTCACTCGCTTTTAATAGTTCGGTAATCTTTTCTAATTCACCGCTCTTCGCGCGATATTCTTTGTCAATCGACTCGTATTGTTTAACCTGTGGTTCTAATTCGTCAATTTTCTTCTTCGCCAATTCAATTGACTCTCCTAACTCGGTTGCTTCTTTCTTACGCACGTCAAATTTCTGCTGTATCCTGTCGTACTCATGTTCAATGCTCTTCAATTCCTTCTCTTTCCTTTTCAATTGTGCAACCTTCGGTTCAAGGGCAGCGTGTTCGTCTTTCAATAGATTGACCTTCTTTGTCAATTCTTCCATTTCCTTCTTATTCTGGGCAACATCACTCTTCAAAGCCTTATCTCGGTCTTTCGCCTTCTTGTAATTCTCATCGAGTTCCCTGAGTGATGTCTCGAGTGTTTCATATTCGAGCTGGTATGATGAAATTTTCGAAACCAGTTCTGTTTCTTTTTCTTTCATTGCTTTCAATTTTTTTGCCACCTTATCGAATTCTTTATTTACCTTGGATAATTCTTCGCTTTCTTTACCTAGTTTATCTTTGTCTTGCATCAAATTTCCCAGCTCTTTTTTCAAATCTGCAATCGTGTTAGAATCTTCTTTCATCTCTAATTTTATTTGCGCAATTTGTGAAGAAATTTCAGCCTCCTCTTTTTTCAATGTTTCAACATTCTTATCTAACTCTGCTTTCTCTTTCTCTAATGAATCGACCTGCGTACTCAGCTTTTCACTGTTTTGCTCTTCCTTGATGCGTGTTTTCCGTGCCATTTCGAGTTCTTTGGTAATCGTGTTCTTCTCTTCCTTCATGATCTTTACGTCTTTTTCAGCACTCTCTACATCAGACAGCAAACTGCTCCACTTTTGTTCGAGACCTTGATATTCATTTTTCAACTCCTCATTCTTAACCTTAACATCGTTGTACGTCTTTTCATGTGAGGTGCATTCTTTCTCCAATTTGAATAACTCTTTTTCCAAAGTCGTCACTCGTTTTGAAATCTCTGTTCGGCTGGCTTTTATCACATTAACTTCGCTACTCAGTTTTTCTCTTTCAGTAATCAATGTATCGTGCTCCTCTTGTAATTTCTTAATATTTTTCTCCAACTTATCTCTCTCTGCATAAAGATGGGTAGCTTTTTTCTTTGTCTGCTTAAGCTCCTTTAATTCTTTCTGTCTGTTCTTCACAGATTCCATCAATATCTTATCTTGTTTTTCCAGCTTCTTCATCGTTTTCCTGAGGTCTTCAACTTCATTCGAAACTTCCATCTGTGCTGTGTATGTCTCTGCTAATTTTTCTTCCAGTTTCTGTAATTCATCACTTTTTTTCGCAAGTGTTTTTTCAACGTCTTCCAATTTGGCTAATTTTTCCTGGAGTTCTACGAGTATATCAACTTCTTCTTTTTTAGACATATCTATCCCTCAGATAACTCTGTTATATGAACAACATCGCCGCCTATTCTCTGACTGAAAGACAACAAAAATACATTTGGATCGTAATCCTATTCTTGTTGTTACGTTGAGGTCTGAATAGTTAGTATTTATAATATGCATCATGGTTATAGCGGCGAAGGGATTCGAACCCCTGACACAGAGATTATGATTCTCCTGCTCTGCCAACTGAGCTACGCCGCCATGCAGTAAAGTATACCCGAATTCGTTATATTGTCAATGAGATTTCTGGTGAAAAGTACAAATTGTGAGAGTGAAGCTATATTTTCTCATCCCACCAATTACACCTTGACATTCATGTGATTAGGACTATTATTGAGGAAGGGGTGTTTATGGCACTCTTACTGTGTGTACTTTCTTTCCTCCAGGTGTCTGTTGACTGTTATCGCTTTGACGGTGGGTATGTTGAAGTCTGGTATCAAATTCCTATCCATCAAGTTTACGTTTCGCAGCACGATGAGTCTCAAGACACGATCTTTATACAATACTCTTATCGATTCACGATTTATGAGGAGCGCCGTCAAGACTCCTCTTCAACAACTGGCGTAAAAGGTGCACATATATCTCCAATGCAACAAGAAGGACACCTCATTGATTATATACCCATTACGCTCTACCCAGGAATCTTTCACTATTTTCTCGAAATTAAATTAGACAGCGGTACATTATTATCAAAAGGCACCATTGAGATACCATCTGATACGCTCATCTTTAACTGTAGTGATATTTTGTTGGGTAAGAGGAGCAGTGAGGCACTGGGATTTCATAATGTACCATTAATCCCATTAGTTTCTTCAGAATTTTTAAACTATGACACACTCTTTTCTTATCTCGAAATTTATGGCTTGGTTCCTGACAGTCTTTACTATACAATTCACTATCTCATTATCGATAGCGCAAATATTACGTTCATCGACAAAAAAGAAAGTCGGTTGAAGTATGCGTATAGCCAGATTGACACCTTCACCACGTTTTGTAACGATTACATCGATGGTTTGTATACGCTTACCGTTACTGTAAACGATCCAGCCTTGAATACATCTCTCTCTCGTAGTAAGCCATTTAGCATACGTTCAGTATTGAATAATATCGCTGAAATGAAATTTTACTATGATATTCGGTACACTGTAGATCCCGCTGAATTCAAAAAGTTCAGCATGCTCACGAAGCATCAGAAAGACATATATCTCAAGCAATTCTGGAAAGACCATGATTATTCACAATATGAGAAACGTATCAATGACGCCGATGCAGGCTTCTCAACACGTGCATTCCTGGGTAGAAACACCGACAGAGGATTGTTCTATATAAAAAATGGACCTCCAGATGAAATCGAGGTAATACCCATGGCAGGGTGGGCACGACCATTTGAAGTATGGCATTACTATAGAAATGGCTATGATGTATTATTTTGTGATATCAAAGATGATGGTAATCCACGGTTCATTAAAATTTTCAGGGCTGGTGAACTTATTGAGATTATAGAACACGAGTACTTTCAAGGAGATGAAGATAAAGAAGAGTGGATTTTTGATGTCGGGCCTGGAACGTATGACCACATAAGAAAAGAGGGAGCCGAATATTGAAAAAGGAGTAAAATGATCGAAAAAAGATATACACAGGTTTTTGTTCTCATAACTTTATTTTGTTCATTCTGTAGTGTAAACATCCTTGCTTCACGTTATTACCGCCTGCTTGAACAGGAACGCAAGCTATTCCTTGGCTTAAGAACGCTCGATTCATTAGCTGCTATCGAGTATCTCAATTTGGAATCGGCGACAGAGCGGTCTCATTTCTATGAACAGTTCTGGCGTGGCAAAAATGAAGAAGAGCGACTCCAATTCGAGGAGAGGACTGAATACGCCTTTAGACAATTTGGCAAAGTCGCACCGCTGAGCGATGATAGAATTCCAATGTATGTAACGTATGGACCACCTTCAAAAAGAGACGTCATTACACCACAGAAAAAAATCGGCATTAAAGTGACCGAGGTTGTCAAACCTGCCGAGATATGGACATATAAAGCGCAGGGACTTATTTTTGATTTTGTGCGAATAGCGTATGCCTATAAAAACATCGCTCAATCGACATTTGGTCAGAATGTCCGCATTCCGCACCTCAAGGAAATTACACGAGATTCCATAATTGATATAGAACCTTCAGCGACACTCGATTTTTCAGCTACAATTGGCCGATTTCGGCAAAAGAAAAATCTCACTCGCTTGGAAATTTACTTGTCGCTCGACATTAGTGATACAGCTGAATTGTACATTATAAGAGATATAAAAATATATAATGAAAATGATAGTCTCGTTATTGGAAAGAAAAATTTTTTAATACCCCATGAGGGTCTAAATGGAATATTTTATGATGAAGCCAATTTCTGGCTCGCACCTGAAGAGTACCGTCTTGAAATTGAACTCACGGACACAAAAAATCAAAGGGCAGGTAAGCAGGTTATATGGGTCAATCTCATTGACTATCTGAATGATGCAAAAGAAATAAGCGACATCATTCCTGCGATACTCATCGATGAAGGTGTTTCCCACGAAAAATTCAATAAACCGGTTGGCAGGGTGATTCCTCTTACACAACCCAGGGTACCAGTCTACACGCCTTTCTATTTTTACACAGAAGCCTACAATTTAGAAACCAAAGGTGGTATGCACCAGGTGAGGACGACGTACGAAGTATACAATAAAGCAGTAATGAAGAAGGAAATCGTTGATGTTTTGATAAAGGACTGGCTCGAACCGGGTAATATTGCCTATCTCGCGGCAGAATATCATCCTATGGACCTTCCTCCCGGGTATTACATTATGGTCGTAAGGGTCAAAGATTTAGTGAGTGGTAAGGAGCGGAGTGCGGTTACTGAATTTGAATTAACAGCACGAGACTAAACCATTTCTGAAATCATCCGACGACCAGACCAAAAACTGCTCCCGCTATAATGAGGAAGATTGGTTCGATCCGTAAAAAAACTAGAACGAGAAGCACACCGAGGCCAAAAATTCCATAACTAATATCTATCCAATTCATGGTAATGAAAACGATCCCCGTAGACAATAAAATCGCGACAACCGCTGATTTCACACCATCAAAAAAGGAAACAACATATCTATTACTACGTATTTTTCGATAAATCTTTATGAGTACCATGAGCATTAAAAAAGAAGGTAAGAAAATGCCGATGGTTGCGATGATTGCGCCAGGGATACCCATTACCTTGAAACCGACAAAAGTCGCTGTTATAGCAACAGGGCCAGGAGTCATCTGACCAAGTGCAACACCATCGAGAAATTCTTTCGGCGTCAACCATGGTCTCACATTACAGACTTCATTTTTAATAAATGGAATCGCTCCATACCCGCCGCCAAATATTATTGCTCCGATTTTGATGAATATGCCTGCCAGATCTATCGCCTTCTTGCCATCAAAGGCAAATAGAGGAACAGCACAGAGCACACCAGCAGCCGTCTTTATGTGGTCGAGGGTAATTTTAAGCCCTCCACAGATGAGGACAGTAAGAATGGGATCGATTCTAATGAGAAAGAGTGCCAGGGCAAAAATGAAGATGATCACTCCTTTAATATCTTTAATCAAGACTTTAGCCATATCATATGACGCCCACAATAAAATTGAGGTCATACTCACTCCGATACCTTTAAAGAGCTGTTCTACACCAGGCAATGATTGATAGGTGAGGTAAAACCATGAGAGGATTATCATTAACACAAAAGAGGGTAGCAACAGTGCGCCAGCAGCCACAATTGAACCCCTCAGGCCAAAGAGATGATAACCAATGTATTCAGAATAATTGGGAATAAAAGGACCTGGTAACATTTGTCCTATGGCAACTGCCGTACAGAGTTCATCATCTGTTATATATTTCTTTTTCGTGACGCACTCATTTCGGAGAAGTGCAAGCATACCAACCCCTCCACCAAAGCCAAAGAGTCCAATTTTAAAAAATGACTTTGCGAGCTCTTTTAAATTTCTCATCTCAGCGATTGAGACTACCTGACTGATATCCCTCGATGTCTAGGGTTATAAATTTGTATCCTAACTTTTTAAAATATGCTACAATCTTATCATGGTTACCTAAGATTTTTTTCATATCACGTGGCAGGATTTCGATACGTGCGATAGGATAGTGGTCTCTAACGCGTACCTGCGTCACACGTAACTTCTTCACGTAACGTTCTGCTGATGCTATGCGCTTCAATATCGTGCTCTGTATCTGCGTGCCGTAGGGAATTCTTGATGCGAGACATGCCATCGATGGTTTATTCCAGTTGGGTAGACCAAATTTCCTTGCTAACGCCCGTATTTCATCCTTTCGCAAGCCCGCTTCGATTAATGGTGACTTTACTCCTAACTTCCTTACGGCGCGGAGCCCTGGACGAAAATCACGTAAATCCGATTTGTTACTCGCTTCGATTACGCTGTAGCCATAGTATGATGCAATTTTCTTAATCTTTTTAAAAAGTTCTATCTTGCAATAATAGCAGCGATTTTTTGGATTTTTTATAAAGGTTGCTATGTGAAGCTCATTCGATCGAATGATGCGGTGTTGACATTTGATTCTCTTTGCAATACGCTTGGCAGTAATCACTTCATCACGCGGGTAGAGTGATGACACGGCGGTCACTGCTATCACATGATCTCCCAAGATATCTTGAGCGACTTTTAGCAGTAAACTTGAGTCAACGCCACCAGAAAAAGCAACGACAGCACCGGTACATCTTTTTAGAATTCCTCTTAGTTTATTGAGCTTCTTTAGTGTTTTCAAATTATAGTTACGATTCATACCCATCCTAGACAAAATTCCAAGCACTAAATTCTAAACAATACCGAATGTCAAAAACTATAAATTCAAAACGTTTTGGTAATTGGGATTTTGAATTTGTATAGAATTTCCGTCTCGTCTCGCGCTTCGTCCTGAGACTCAGCATCGAGGGAAGACTCGACGTCGAGAGAGAATTTAGGGTTTAGAATTTGTATAGAAATTTTCATAATTTCTATACCTCATAAGTAGGGTAAAAATTCTTCGCTGATTGGTGGTTTCTTTACCCAACGGGCAAGCTCTTTCTTCTGTTCATCGAAAATAATAATCGTGGGAATGTCAAAGACTTCACAATACGCTCCTTCTGTTAAACCATCGACAGATTCCATATCAAAATATATAACCTCTGCATTGAAATCTTTCTTCTCTTTAAAATAGCGAATCTTATTATACGCATCTTTACATACAGAACAGGTTGGTTTACCAAAAATATATATTTTTTTCATTGGACCTCCTTCTACTATTTGCTCCATAGTGTTATTAACACTTTCAACACACTATTATACTCGCCCGCAGAGAAAAAGTCAAGCACCAGGTTTCAGTTGACTTATCATTAAAATAGTATACAATATCACGCAATAGAATGAACGGCCTCAAGATGCATCCATTAATCGATAAGGAGAAGCAGAAATTAGCAAAAAAATACCGTAGAGACAATGTAATTATCAGTATCTATTCCTATCTCGTCTCAGCTGTTGTTGTATTTGCACTCCTGTATTTCGCTATCTCGAAAAACTTCGTTGATTTCTTACACGGTGTAACAGAAATTCGTTTTTTGGTGATTCTATCCTATTTTACTGTGCTGTATGTATTCTACGTGTTACTCACCTTTCCTTTCTCTTTTATAAAAGGATACACCATCGAACATAAGTACGGTTTTTCAACCCAGACTCGCTCAGCGTGGTTTAGAGATTGGCTAAAATCATCTGTTGTGAGCTTTGTTCTCGGAGCAATTATCTTTGAGATACTCTATCTCATCACACACATATCGATTAATCTCTGGTGGCTCTGGCTTTCCCTTATAATAATATTCTTCAGCGTCATCTTTGCCAATCTCTTTCCTATTTTAATCTTACCGCTTTTTTACAAAACAGCACCAGTGGAAAACGATGATCTAAAAGAAAAAATTAGTACTATCTGTAACCGAGCGCAGATACATATTAAGGGAATTTTCACCATCAATCTCAGCAGCAAAACAACCAAGGCCAATGCTGCCGTGGTCGGCCTAGGCAACACGAAAAGAATCTTAATCGGTGATACACTCCTCCAGAACTACAGTGAAGATGAAATACTCTCTGTGTGTGCCCACGAAATTATCCACTATCGCGAACACCATATCTGGTGGTCCATTCTCTGGCAATGTTTCATTACTCTCATCATGTTTTATGTATTCTATAAAATCTACCCTTTTTTCTATGGTCTCGTCGGTTTTGAAAAAATAAGCGACATTGCTGCATTCCCTCTCTTCATAGCCATCTTTACCGTACTCTCTTTTATTATCAAACCTTTAATCTCAGCATTATCGCGATACTATGAACGAAGAGCTGACAAGGGTGCCCTCGATCTCACGAGAACTCCTGATGCCTTTATAAATTTCATGGCAAAGGTTTGTAACAAACAGCTTATAATCGCATACCCACACCCCATCATTGAGTGGTATATGTACTCGCATCCCTCACCCGGAAATCGTATTAAATGTGCCAAGAATTGGTGTAATTAACATAGATAAATATTTCTGTGTGAAAACAATATCAAATATTATTTATTCCTCTCCCTTAAATTTGCCATTTTGCCAAATGGCAAATTAACTAATTGACAAACTAGTATAATCTATATAAAATACCTTACTATGATTAGAAAAGTACCAGAGTTATACTATAGAAGTTCAAGAATATGCAGAATCTTAGGTAATCCGACTGCTTATCAAATATTAAAGATACTTAAAAGAGGTGAGAATAAGCCCTCTAATCTTGCTCAAGAACTTAAACTTTCATTACCTACTGTCAGCATCGCCTTACGCAGTTTACGACAGCTCGATTTAGTTCGTTACGAAAACCTGAAAGTTGGCAAGACTTACTCTATCAAAGATGAAACAATTATCACTATTATGGATAAAATTGAACTTCTTGTAAAACGCATAAAAAGCCGCGAATATTGATTTAAGCACTTAACGAATTAGCCAATTGGCTAATTCGTTAAGTCCTCATGCTAAATTTCATCCTCATGTGAGTTTATTATGAATTAGTCGAATAGTTGAAGACGTATAATTTTATTGTTTGGATGAATTCATCTATGAAACTGCGCATTGATTCTACGTCTGCACCCAGAGGCAGCTGCCCGAAACATTTGAACCAGTATTTCTTAGCTTCAATATCTTTACCACGCTCTTCAAGGATCCATGCAAGTAATCCTTTGGCAATACCTAATCTTTTTAAGCTCGGTATATTCTGTTTCAAACACATTTCTGCATTCAGAAATGAATCCGATTTTATTGCGATTATTGCATTGTAAACCGCTTGGACAAATTCCGTTCTATCCTTGGCGATTGCTTTTTTTATGTCATCTAATCTGGCTATATCTCCAGACGCGATTCGAAAAATACCTCGGTTGTAGATATCAATAAAATCTTCTTTTTAAGTTGAATGATAGTATCTATAAGTGCAATTGCCTCACTGAATTTACCTAAACGATAATGATAAACTGACTCCCAACTTAGTAAATCGCTTTCTATCATGTTCTATTCAGAGTAATGTCCGTAAGTACTTTGGAGATCTTGTATTGACTTTTTGAACCACATATTTGCCTGAAGGGTATCATTTACTTTCTGATGCAACATCGCGAGTTCTATTTCTAACAAACTTGGATATTTGCATTCACGTATTGCTTTATGATAACAGCTAATCGCTCCTCTGTATCTGTGCATGAAAGCACAAGCCATACCAGACTCACGAAGGGTAATAGTATCTGTTTCTTTACCATATCCTCGGTATATTCACTCATTTTCTCATATTCACCCAAAATGAAATAAATAAAACCGAGGCAATCATAAATAGCTTTCGTGTCGGGTAAGATTTCTCGTAATTCCTCAAATTTTTCTTTCGCCAATGTGTAATTGCTATTTAAATCTAATGCACGATTTAATGCCTTTAGCGCATCTCCGTAATTTTCAGAAGCCATATAAGATAGACCTAAATCAAAATAGTATCTATAGTCGCCAGGAATTTTCTCAATCATGCAACTGGTATCGTTAACAGCAGATTGTAATTCTGCACGGCTCGTGTTGCAAACAGTAGATAAAACTATCAGTACCAGCACCCGTTTATACATAGTAAATATTAATGATTTCTATATAATAAGCACTATCGCGTGTTCGATAATTTAAAATACTATCCAGATATTGTAAAATGACCTTCTGAAGTAGGGGGGGTTTTTTTGATTAACACGATTGACATAAATTCCACATTGATTATAATAATTGATAATGAGTAAAATCTATCTTGATGAACTGACTGGTAGCTATAATCGGCGTTATTTGTACTATTGGATTAACAACGAAATTAAACGGGCGAATCGCTATACAATGAAATTTGCCCTAGTCCTCCTCGATATTGATAATTTTCGAGATATTAATAATAACTTTGGTCATTTAGAGGGTGATCGGGTCCTCATAGAATTTACAGAATTTCTGCACAAAAGTATTAGAGAAGTGGACCACATAGTCCGCTATGGCGGTGACGAATTCATTGTCCTTGTGCCGAATGCCGCTGCACAAGGAACAAATCTTTTGGCACAGAGATTACTCACTCTTTTAAATGAAACAGAAATTGCAAACCACAAAATCCACTGCAGTATAGGTTTTTCTCTCTATCCGCAAGACGGAGAAACAGTCGAAGAACTCTTCAATCAAGCGGATAATCTGATGTATCAGGCAAAAAAAGAAGGTAAAAATCGGATCGGATTACAGCAAAAAATTATCAGAAAACTACGCATCCCATCGCCGATAACCATTGGCCGAAAAGACGAAACCACGTGGTGTCTCAATCAACTGCAGGAGTATAATACAATCCTCGTTGCCGGTGAAATTGGTGTTGGGAAAACGAGACTCGCTTTAGAGGTCAGAGACAATCTCAACACCGGTATCTTCCTGAGAGGAAATGCAAATGCCGCACTCTCAGCGGTTCCTTATCATCCATTTAAGCATATGTTTAAAGGCATCATCGATAAACATTTTGCCATGGTGCAGCGCGTGTTCAAACAGATACCGGAAAGCTACAAAGCAGAGGTCATGAAACTGATGCCTGCAGAGGTTGACTTCCATGTGGTGCAGACACCCGGGATGGACAAGTATCGACTATACAATGCAGTGTCTGAATTCATTCAACAAATAGCACACCTCGCTTCACCGAGTGCGACAACGCTCCTCTTAGATGACCTCCACTGGATGGACCGGCCCAGTTGTGAGCTATTCGATTTCCTCATCAGGAGTGTAAAGAACAATATCAAGGTCTTCGGTACCTATCGTGTTGAAGAGGTAAAATCTTCGGAATTTTCAGAATTCCTGGGACTCTGGGCACGAGAAAAATTGTATTCACAGATTACCGTGCGACCACTCAACATGAGAGAATCGACCCTACTCCTCAAGGCAATTATCGGCTCAATACCGCAATCAGCTGCCAAGTTTATCTACCATGAGAGTGGTGGCAATCCGTTTTTTATCGAAGAGATACTCCGAGAATTAGAGCACCAGAATAAACTGTACCTGAGTGGCAGAAAGTGGGCTTTCGCTAAACATCTCGAAGTAACAATTCCCACTTCAATAGAAGAGACAATCAAGAGAAAACTTAAATTCATCGACCCTGAGATAAAACAGTTCTTGGAGATTGCAGCAATCTTTGGTCAGGAGTTTGTGGTCGATGCTATTGCTGTCGCGACTAAACGGAATGTCGGCGAAGTACTCCATGCTTTCGATGAACTGAATAGATTAGGAATCATCAAGGAACGATCTGATGATGAGAGTTTCTATTTTAGCGAAGATATTGTGCGGCAGGTAGTATACAAGAATATTCCGCGTGCAAATATTAGGGTCAATCATCAATTAGTAGGCGAAACAATCGAACGTTTCTACCGCGGCTCACTCCCAAACTATTATGAACAACTCGCACAACACTTTACCGTAGCCAATGATGCCAAAAGGGCATTGTACTATTCAAAAAAGGCAGCGTTTAAGGCGAAAGAAAATTATGCGTACAGTCTTGCAATTAAATTTTTTGAAAATGCTCTAAAATTTGAAAGCAACCACGAAGAAATCTTTAACATACGCTTTGCCTTAGCAGACATTTATTTCTGGACTGGTGACTACATAAAAGCAACTGAAGAACTCAACAAATGTTTAAAGGTCAATCCCAATGCCTATATGGCTTATAAGCAGTTAGGCAGAATACACGCAAATATGGGAGATTATAAAAATAGCCTCAAATACTACCGTTGCGGTCTAAAACTCGCCAAGGGAACTGATGATGTCTATTTATTCAGAATATCCATTGCTCGCGTTTACTGGCGCCGTACTCAATTCTTGCGCGCCAAAAAAGAGTGTGAAAACATCTTACGGGATGTGAAAAAGATGAAAAAAGCTGACATAGGCTTTGTATATCTCACCTATGGTGTGGTTCTGTTACGTCTCGAGCAACTCGATAAAGCCGAGGTTTACTTGAAAAAATCGCTCAAGATAAACAGGGAAATCGACGATAAAGATCATGTCGCTGCATGCTATCAAGACCTCGCACTCTGTTATCTCAGGAAATTTAATATCAAGACGAGCGAAGATTATCTCAAAAAGGCTTTAGATATTGACTATAAAATAGGTTATTTAGGTGGTATTGTCATTGCCCGGATAAATCTCGGTGCGCTCAGTGTTGACTTTAACTTACCGAAGGCAGAACAATACTACGCAGACGCACTATCAGTCGCAAAGCTGATCGGTGCACAAAGACACATCGCATTGCTCTATAATAACCTCGGTCATGTCTACGAAAATCGACTCATGAGTGAAGAGGCGCTCCAGAATTTCAAACGAGCGCTCAAATTAGCAAAAGAGATCCACTATGACGAGATCACTATATCAGCAAACCGGAGTCTCAGTTCTTTTTATCGTGAACAGGGCAACAGCAAAAAAGGAAAGCAATACTTCCAAACTGCTCAAAAACTTGCTGAGAAACTCAATTTGAGACCCTCAATTATCTCCTGTATGATGGAAGAACTTCACTACCTTCTCGATTCACAAAATACAAAGAGAATCATCTCTCTAGCAAAAAACCTGAAATCAGCCCTAAAACAGGAGCGCGATCCGACGTTTCGCATGTATGGTTTAATATACCAGGCTCGTGTTATGGTGAAATTAAAGAAATATGCCCAAGCGCATGTCTACTATAAGAGGGCGTACAATTACATTAAATCATTACCCGATAACACAATCGCCGGAGAAATTTCTTATCTCAAAGGCATTGCCTACAAAAAGGAGAAAAAAATAAAAGAAGCCCAAAAATCACTACAGCGTGCAAAACAGATATTTGAATCAGTAGGAAATCTGCACTATG
>LJNI01000166.1 GCA_001303225.1 candidate division TA06 bacterium DG_78
TATGCTCCCAATTTTACTCACATCTATGATGTGATTGTAAAATTGAGGATCCTGATTCTTGCGCAGTAAGGATCAGGAATCATTTGTTCTTTGAAATCTGTGATTTACTCCGCTCTACAATATTGTGGCAGCGGGATACTGAGAATAAATAGGGTATATGTATTTCAGGAAATAGGAATTATGAGGAGAGTTAAAAAGGAGTTGTGGTTATGAAGAGCATAAAACGAGGCACATATAAGGAAGACGAATTTCAGAGTACGATGCGTAAAATCATGAAGTATATCGTACGGCACCGCGAGACATCAATTTGGATAGGCATCGGTGTTGTTGCTGTCATTGTTGTGGCGATTTATTTCTTCTCGAGCGGTGAAGCACAAAATCCTGAGGCAGATCTTCTACACACCCAGGCAATGGCATTTATGACAACCGGAAGGATTCAGGAAACCGAGACTGTCTTGTTAGAACTAACACAGAAATTTGCCAATACCCGACCTGGGAAAATCGGATTCTACTATCTTGGCGTGCTCTACTATAATACTGGAAGGTTCGAAGAAGCTCTCGATGCCTTTGATGCATTTCTTCGTCGACAGAAAAATGATTATTTACTCACGCCTTCTGCACTGTATGGCGCTGGTTGTACAGCTGAAGGGCTGAAGGATTATGAACTCGCTCGTAAATATTATGAAAGAATCCTCAAGAATGAGGATTCTCCGTTCTACCAATTAGGAATGCTCGCATATGGAAGGGTGAGTGGTATCATGGGTGATACTGAGACAGCAAAGGAGATTCTGGAAAGCCTTCTTGCACAAAACCCGGTACCAGATATTGCTACTGATGCGCAGTTTTATTTGGGTTATTTCAGCGAATAAATTCGGTCAATAACAGGGATATAGCATTTGATTCCGATGATTATCAATACTGACAAACATCACTGTAATCTTTCTTTATATCGTTGCAATCGATGCCGAGCAATAGCGAGGCAAAATGAATAATATTTCGGTCGCGATACTCTGGCATTTTCACCAACCAATTTATTCAAAACCTAATGACACAGTACTACCACTTCCCTGGGTGAGATTGCACTGCATAAAAGATTACCTCGATATGCTGAAACATGTCCAGAAATTTCCTGACATTCAGGTGACATTCAATTTTACACCATCGCTCCTCTTGCAGATTCACAACTATAAAACCGGGGAGTGTACGGATCGTCAGTTTCTCTTGTTTAAGAAGAAAGCAGAAGAGCTCATACCAGAGGAGAGGATAGAGATTCTCCGTGATTTTTTCCTCGCCAATTGGAAGGAGATGATAGAACCGTATCCGCGATATTTTGAACTGCTGCTCAAGAGAGGCAAAAATATTGTTGAAGAAGAATTGATGTCGATCGCTGAGAATTTTACTGTCGATGAATTGAGAGACCTCCAAATCTGGGCAAATCTTTCGTGGATAGATCCAATGTTTCGTGATGATATCGGTGACCTCTATAAGAAAGGAAAAAACTTCAGTGAGGCTGACAAAGAGAGAATCATTACTCTCGAAAAACAGGTCATCGATGATATCTTTACCGAGTATAAAAAGGCTTTACAACAAGGCCAGATTGAAATTACGACATCACCGCTCTATCATCCCATTCTTCCATTACTCATAAACACCAGTCTTGCCAAGGTATCGAGACCTAATCTTGTTCTGCCGTTCGAATTTGCACATCCAGAAGATGCCAAACACCACATAATTGAAGGTATCCAGGTTTTTAAGAAAATTTTTGGTCAAGAACCAACGGGCATGTGGCCGCCTGAAGGTGCGGTGTGTGAAGAACTCATATCGATTGTCTCTTCGTCAGGTATTGAATGGATCGCGTCAGATGACGAAATTTTAGCGCGGAGTCTTAATACCTCATTCCGTCGCGATGAACAGGGTGTTCCTAATCATCCAGAACTGCTCTATCAGCCATGGAAGATCGATACTATAAAGGTTCTATTCAGAGACCACATCCTCTCTGATCTCATTGGATTTCTGTACCATGATCAGGATCAGACAGAAACAGCGTTAGATTTAATCACGAGGATAAAACATATTGGAAATTCCTTGCCGCCTTTTGGCAAATTTGTTATTCCCATCATCCTTGATGGTGAGAATGCTTGGGAACATTATAAGAACGATGCAACCGATTTTATCGAGACATTATATGAGAATTTAATAAAGGAAGAAATACCAACAACAACAATAGGGAAATATCTGAGAGAAACCGAAGTTAAAGATACGCTTCCTTCGCTCTTTCCCGGTTCCTGGATCGGAGCACATTTTAATATGTGGATTGGCCAGCCTGAGGACCACCAGGCATGGCAGGTTGTCAAACATTTGAGAGACATGTTGGTTGAGAAGAAAATAGACGACAAAAAAATCTGGGATAAATTCTACATGCTCGAAGGAAGTGATTGGTTCTGGTGGTTTGGCAGTTCGCAGGTCTCACATGTCGTTGAGGTTTTCGATGAACTATTCAGGCAAAATGCGATCTGGATTTATAAAAAAATTGGCGAAGAACCACCACCAGAATTATTTTCGCCAATCAAAAAAATATCCGAAGCACTCACCTATCAATCTATCGATACCATAACACCAGTCATCGATGGAAAACTCACCCATTTTTATGAGTGGTATAAGGCAGGTCATGCTGATGTGAGGAGAATGGGTGGTACCATGCACTATTTTGCTGGGATTTTTTCAACTGTCTACTGTGGTTTTGATGACACAAATCTTTATATACGATTCGATGTAGAAAATCATGATGTTTCAAAATATCAGTATTCAATAAAATTCTATAAACCGAAGGAAGTAGAATTTACGCTCGGCGAGAGTAAAGAAAGTACCTATAAAATTGAGGATATTGGCGAGGTTGCTATTCCACTTTCTCTGCTCGGTGTTGATAACCAAGGAATCGTAGAATTTATTGTCAGGGTGTGGCAGGAGAAAATTGAGATTGACCGCACACCTCTCTTGAAATTCTCAGTAAAACTCAGTGATGTACGACTCCATAATTGGATAGTTTAGCCTGCAGGGCTAAATCCTAATTTCTAAATCCCGCCTCGTGTCGAACACTCGGCGTGAGACAGAAATCCTAAACAAATTCTAAGCATAAAATTTTTAAACCCAAAACAATTGTAATATTTGGTACATTTTTAATTTTGGATTTGTTTAGTCCGCCATAGTCCTTGGCGGATTAGTACTTTGGATTTAGAGTTTACTATTGAGTGGCGTATGATTAGAGATGTGTTATAGGACAGGTCGTACCCCTCACGGTACCAACACTAAGGTTCAGCGTATTGCGATCGCCGAGTCGGTCCCGTAAATTGTCGCAATTTTTAATGAGACTAAATTTACGAGGATGCTTGATTTTGCAATCAGATTATAAATCTGAGCAAAATCAGTAGGGATTAATGCATAAGAGTGGTAATCACCTTTTCGATGAGAGCACTGCAGGTCGTACCCCTTACGGTGTAGGCATTTGGGAATAGCATTTGCGATCGCCGAGTCGGGGGATTAAAGGCATCCATTAAGAATTTTTTGGTCTTTATATAAAAATTCTTAACGGATATAAGGGGTGTCCCCCTTATGCCGAGAGGGACCCATACATTCCCACGGCTGTGATGTGGTTGAATGTATGCGGGTCCTCGACGGATGGTGAAATTAGCGAGGTTCTTTAGTAATCAGAGTTGATAATGAAGCGATGAGTGTGAGATTATTGAGATGCCGAGAGGGTTCTGAAAATTGTTTCATCTGTGATGAAACTAAATTTACTAGAATCCTCGATGGATAGTGGAACTAGAGAAACTCTATTTATTATTCGAAATGGTTAATTAAAAAAAGAGTACGGATTATAAGTATGCCGAGAGGGGGAGTTGAACCCCCACATGCTTTGCAGCACTGCGGATTTTGAGTCCGCCGCGTCTCCCAGTTCCGCCATCTCGGCGTTGCGAAGCGCAGCTTCGCAGCAAATAGCCTATGGCTAATTGCTTATGGTTCAACTGCAGGACTATTATATTCAACCACTGAATGATGTCAACGTATATGGCTCATAAGGAGAAAATTTTTACTTTCATCGCTGTAATCTATGGCTTCATCACTGTAATCGATGAATCGAAGATTCACCAGTTCCGCCATCTCGGCATACCATAGGGCATAGGAAACAGGCCATAGGGAATAGTAAGAAAATTATATACACAAATTGATGCTAGTCAACGCGGTTATATTCATAGCAAAAGCACATGTTTTCCATCACTGTAATCAATGGTTTAATCGCTGTCCCGCTCTGCGGGATCCTCGAATTACCTATTATTAAATTGCTGATATGAAAATTCGGGATAATCGATGAATCGAAGATTCACCAGTATGCTGCTACAATAACTCCTTTCCATTGACACACATCTTAATGTATATATAATTATAAGTAGACTAATGATGAATTAACTGGAGGAGATAAATCTATTTGTGGCGTTGTAGTAACAGATTCGAAAAAGACAAGGGTAGTAATTAGGTAGAAAAAGTGGGTCATTAAGATCCCCGAAGTAAAGAAGTAGAGGTAAACTGGGATCTCATCGAGTATTGGCTTTCTCAAGGAGCTTAACCTACCAATACTGTAACTTAACCGATTGCAAAAGAAGGAGGCAAATCATGAACAAGCTTAAAGAGCTTATCGAATACATTGTAAAAGCATTAGTAGATAATCCGGAAAAAGTTGAGGTAAAGGAAATCGCTGGAGAAAAGAGCATTATATATGAGCTTAAAGTCGGTGAAGGTGATTTGGGTAAAGTAATTGGCAAAGAAGGTAGAACAGCAAAGGCTGTCAGAACAATCATTACCGCTGCGCGGTATTAGAGATTCTCGAATAATAAAGCGTAGTGTCTCTTGTCTTTTTCGTTCTATTCTGTACGAGTAATTGAGATTGTTAGATAATTCACAGAAATAGTAGTTAACATCAGCTGAGAAAATAATTACAGCAACAAGGGAGTGACCCCGTCCCTCTCTGAAGGACGGGATAAGTAATCACTCCCTTGTTTACATTTAACGCACGTGTTTACGCACGTTCTATTTTTGTGGCTTTTTCCCCTTTGGGGGATTGAGTAATTTCGAACTTGACCCGATCACCTTCATTCAGGGCACGGTAACCTTCACCGACAATTTCCTGGAAGTGGGCAAATACATCACCACTACCATCTTCTTTCTCGATGAAGCCAAATCCTTTTCTACTGTCAAACCACTTTACTGTACCGTATGGCATTTTTCTCCTTTCAAGCTTCTATTTGCAACATGGGATGAGAATATGAGTATCCTGCAGTCCTACGACAAATAATTTAGCTTATTTAATAATTACTATATACAAATAATCAATTTTGTCAAGGGGTAAAAATGCAATGATGAGATCGCTTAGCTTCAGAGTTTTGAGACCGGCATATCCGGGGTTTTGTATGAGTCGATCAAGGTTTGTCTACCTGCAATATTATTGAAGACTGCATACATAAACTGGGCAAGACTTGGATAGGAGATCTCGCTAAATCTTGTAATACGCCGGCATATATTACTCAAAGAATAAAATTCTTTTTTAAGAAAAAAATAACCCTCTGCAAGTTCTCTCTCTGTCATGTTTTTTGGGCGAAACGTAACGGTATAGTGGTTGTAATGACTCCAATCCTCAGAAATAAGTCTTCCCTCTTGTTTAAGGCGACGATATAATCTCGTTCCCGGGTAAGGAGTGAGAATATTAAATGTCGCAGTAGTTATTCTGTTTCTGTATAGGAATTCTAAAGTATCATCAAATACTGCTTTGGTATCGTCATCAAAGCCAAAAACAAATGAAGGATGAAATATGAT
>LJNI01000167.1 GCA_001303225.1 candidate division TA06 bacterium DG_78
GCAAAAAACGGAAGTAAAAAAGAAGTTAAATTTAAAAAATTTGCAGTACTGAAATAAAAATGGAAGTTAGGTTAAGGTTTGGAAGCTTGAAATTAAAAAATAAAATCCTGCATCCCAGCCTAAAACCCAATAACCATATGTTCAAGGAGGTAATGTGGCTTTAGGAATCTCACTAATTATTTTCCAGGCAATGAGTCCAATTTTTGCATCGATAATCATGCCTGGTTGGGGTGAAATAATCCAGGGCGAGAAAAATAAGGCGCGCGTATTCTTTATCGTGGAAGGTTCCATCTGGCTCTCTTATTTTGGATTTAATTATCTCGGTCATAAAATTGATAACTCAGCGAGAGCGTTTGCCATCAACCACAGTAGTGCGAATCCATCCCGCGATGATGATGAGTATTTCGATGCCCTTGAGGACTACTTCTCATCATATGATCACAATCTCGAGGTGGAAAGAAATGCGAGTTATTTCTATCCCAATGATCCAGAACAGCAACAACAGTATATTCAAGAACATGGATATTTTGGTCAGGATGAGTGGGAATGGGATACATTAACAAATAAAACCTACTACTGGGAACGAAGAAAGGTGGGGCGTGAACATCTTCGGCGTGCTTCGTTTATGCCTGGTTTTGCAATCATAAATCGAATTGTTTCAGTCATTGATGTCATAGTGTTCTCGAAACAGGAACAGTTTGGACTCGACACAAGACCTGGCAAGATCGGAATATACTATAAGTTCTAAATCCGACCTGTCCTGATACGGAATGAATCAGGAAATCCTAAATTCTCCCTCGATGCTGAGTCTCGGGACGAAGCGGAAACAATATCAAAATTATAAATTCTAATATTCAAACATATTCCTTTATCCTTTTCTTGGATGAAGTATGAGATGATTGCCCAAATGTTTAGGATTTTGTATTTCGGTAATTTGAATTTGTTTAGAATTTATGTCTCACGCCGAGTGTTCCGCATCGTCTCAAGACTCGGTGTCGTAAGAGACACGAGGCGGATATTAGTGCTTAGGATTTTATCAGGTACTAAGAAGGAACCATCTTGATTCAGAATGCAATCGATATCTTAAAAACCTCAAAGATTCTCTTCGTATTGACTGGTGCTGGTATTTCTGCAGAAAGTGGTATACCGACATTCCGTGGTGTTGATGGGTTGTGGAAAAATTATTCGGTAACAGATCTCGCAACACCCGAAGCCTTTGCAAAAAACCCGGCACTCGTCTGGGAGTGGTATCAATGGCGTCAGGAGATAATCTCGCGAGCGAAACCAAATGCCGCACATACTGTTCTCGTCGAGATCGAAAAAAAATTCGATAAATTCCTATTACTCACGCAGAATGTTGACAATCTCCATCAGCGTGCAGGCTCAAAAAATGTCCTCGAGCTCCATGGAAATATCTTCAGATCACGGTGTAACACATGTGGTATGGTATATGAAACCATAACGAAAACCGAAGCCAAAGCAGCGAATGTACCAACATGTACGTGTGGCTCTTTTTTAAGACCTGATGTTGTTTGGTTCGGTGAACCGATTCCCCAAGATATCTGGCAAGAATCCTTATCGTTTTTAAGTAAGGCCGATTGTGCGATAATTTGTGGAACTTCAGGAGTTGTCTGGCCAGCTGCAGCGATTCCACAGATTGCCAAAACGACCGGTACAAAAATTATCGAAGTAAACCTCGAACAAACTCCGATGACACCAATCGTCGATGTATCACTCTTGGGTAAGGCGAGCGAAATTCTAACCGAGATCGTTTCCCATCTAAGGTAAATAGCAGCGAGTATTCAGGAAAAAGCACTAAACAGTTAAGAATATTTTAGAACTTCTTTTAAAATTTCTTCGGTTTCTTTTGCCGCTTCCTCATCAATCGGGTTGATGGCGAAGCCGGCATGAATCATGACATATTCACCGACTTGTATTTCCGGAACGAGCACAATCGATATCTGACGATGGACTCCCATTATCTCGGCAGTCGCCATCCGAGGCACATAACCTTAAATCCTAAATTCTAAGCACTAAATCCTAAACAATAATTAAATCCAAAAACCCAATGAATTAAAATGTTTGGAACATTATAAAATTGTAAAATTAGAATTTGTTTAGAGTTTAGGAATTCGTATTTCGAATTTATCACTTTTTCTCCATAATATTCCCTATAATCACCTGTCCATACGAAATACAGCCATCATTAGTAGGAAGATACCGATGCACCAAGACATTAAATCCGGCATCCTGAAATGTATCAATCATCAAATTCAGGAGATAACGATTTTGGAAAACACCACCGGAAAAGCAAACATTTTTCATACCATATATTCTACTCAATTTTTGAGCAACATCAAGAGAAAAACGAGCTATTGTATTATGAAATTTTGCGGAGATAGCACGGCGGGATATTCCTTTTCTTATATCGCTCATCACTGCAGCAAGAATATCTTTCACTTCTATGACCATCTGATCAGTTTCCTTAATACTATAGTGATACACCCCTCGAACATTCTTTGCAGCAAGATACTCTAAATTTATTGCTGCCTCTGCCTCATATGTTATCTCCTTAACCAAACCAAGCATTGCAGCAACACAATCGAAAAACCGCCCCATGCTTGAAGTATAAACGAGATTCCGGTCAATCTCGACTACTTTCATAATTACATCAACCTCTTCAGACGGTACATGGAAAAAATTGAGATTGCTTCGCCCCAACACAGAAGTCGGGACTCGCAATGACTGGTGAGGAATTACGCTCTTCGTAATGATCTCAGTAAATTGTTCGACTGCATTTCTCCCAAAAAGTTTATACAAATATGCGACCGCTATACGATATGGTCTTCTGATTGAAACTTCGCCACCTGGTAAGGGTAAATATTCTAAGTGCGCAACCCTCTTCATGCCTTTCATATTGCCGACAAAAAATTCACTACCCCAAATCTTTCTGTCTAAGCCATATCCTGTTCCGTCAAATGCAATACCAATAGCATCAATAAAAACATTATGTTCTCCGAGGCACGAAGCAATATGAGCAACATGGTGCTGAACACCAACCTTCTCACCATGCATTTTATGTGCAACCTTTGTTGAAAGATAATCAGGGTGTAAATCATGAACAATCAATTCAGGTTCAATTTTGAACCATTTCTGGTATCGCTCGACCATCTCATTAAAAAAGTGCAAGGTCTCGAGATTATCGAGGTCACCAATGTGAGGAGACACATATGCTTCTCTCTTATTCGCAAGGATAAAAGTGTTCTTCAAATAGGGACCAACAGCGAGTGTCGGTTTTACAGAAAAAGGTAATGCAACCGGTACTGGAACATATCCGCGTGAACGTCTGATAATTGAAAACTCCTTACCAGGCATGAGAAAACCGACTGAATCATCGCACCGGTTTTCAATCTTTCGATTATGTGTCAGGTAGTGCGAAACAATATGCCTCAACTTTACCTGCACAGCCTCATCATTTATGACAAGAGGTTCGTCCTGAATATTACCACTCGTCATAACCAGGTACGGTACTTCATCGAGTAAGATATGGTGTACTGGTGCATAGGGAATCATGATACCCAAATAGGGATTATGTGGTGCAATCTCTTCGCATACAATATCTCCTTTTTTTCTGAGTAGCATAATTGGCGCTGCTGGTGATTGTATGAGTTCCTGTTCACTGCTGTTCATGTAGACAATTTTCCTTATATCTTCCTTCCTCACCATAATCGCGAAGGGCTTTGTTGGCCGGTGTTTGAGTGTTCTCAATCGTGTAACAGCATTGCAATTCGTTGCATCACATGCAATGTGGAATCCACCAATACCCTTAATTGCAATAATCTCACCGCCTCGAATCAGTTGTGCAGTTTTCATAATAGGGTCACGCGTCGCAATTTTCTTACCCGTAATTGAATAAAGTGAAAAGATTGGTCCGCATACCTCGCAGCAATCTGGCTGAGCATGGAATCGCCTGTCCGTGACCCGAGAGAACTCTTCTGCACATGCTGGACACATCTTAAAAGCCTTCATCGTCGTCCTCTTTCGGTCATACGGTGTCTGCATAACAATCGAATACCGTGGGCCACAATTTGTACAGTTAATGAATGGAAATTTAAAGCGCCGATCTTTTCCATTGTTCATTTCTCTGAGACAATCTGTACACGTAGCAATATCTGGTGAAATCTGAGTAAAACCCTGAGCGAGTTTACTCTCTTTTATGACAAATATTGTTGCCCGGCTTACTGGCAAATCTTTTTCTAATATACTATCAATCCGCGCTGCCTTCGGTTTCTGTCTTTTGAGACAGGTAATGAACCGTGCAATTTTTTTTTCAGCACCCTCAATCTCAATATCAACGCCGTCTGTGGTATTTCGTACAAAACCGGTAAGGCGCAGGTCATGTGCCAGGCGATACACAAATGGACGGAACCCGACACCTTGCACTATACCTTTAATTTTTAGTCTTTTTCTTCTTAATCTAGTTCTTCCAATGAATTTATTCATATAGATTAATTTACGAATACTACGAATGATAACAAATTAAACGAATTCGAATCCTTCGTTATCATTCGAAACATTCGCTTGCATTTACTTCTCATTTTCTCTCCGTGTTTTTCTAAAGCTAACCTATCTTTTAGCCTTTTTCTTGGCATCTAATTTTCTTTCAAGAAATCGATATAGTTCTCCAAGACCTTCGTCAGTTTTTGCTGAAACCTCGAAGACATGTGCCTTCGGATTCTCTCCCTTAATTGCCTCACGTGCTTTTTTTAGATCAAAATTCACATAGGGTAAAAGGTCACACTTGTTAATGACAACCACCTTTGCCAAGTGGAATAGTAGTGGATACTTGAGTGGTTTGTCATCACCTTCAGGAGTCGACAGAATTGCGGACTTAAAGTCTTCACCTATTTCAAATTCTGCGGGGCAGACAAGATTACCAACATTTTCAACGAGGATAAGGTCGTATTTTTTTTCTATCTTTGGTAACACTTGTGCTACCATAAACGCGTCGAGGTGACACTCAGTCAGGGTATTAATCTGCACGATATCGACTTTCAGTTTAGAAAGACGGCTACTGTCGATGTCTCCTTTTATATCACCTTCAATAATCAGGATAGTGTGTTTGTTTTTGAAATGTTCAACGAGCTTGCTAATAATACTCGTCTTACCTGCTCCGGGTGATGAAATGATATTTATTACCAGGCTATCCATCCCATCAAAAAATTTTCTATTTTCACGCGCCCGTTCTTTATTCGACACAAGTACAGGCTTGAAAACCTCAACCTTTTTCATTGTACTCCTTTCTCTATCTGTACCACACCATCTGTGTAATCTGTGTTATCACTCGCCTTCGATCGACTCTACATAAAACTCACGACCAGAGATGACACTGATATCTGTTTTGCCGCAATGCGGGCACAGAAATAGTGGCTCATCTAATACACTCTCTTGTTTACAATCATGGCATTTTATACGAATTGGCACCTCTTTGAATATAATCTTTGCATCAACACATTTCGTATTCGGCTTTAAGTAATCAAAGTAAAATTTAATAGAATCTGGCGAAAACCCCGTGAACCGTCCAATCTTCAATGTAATTTTGTGTATTTTGTTTAGATTGTTCTTATCGGCTTCCTGATTGCAGAGATCGACGAGCGATTTTGTTACGCTGTATTCGTGCATGATATGGCTTATGGATTATGGCAATGATATTGTAGCATTTATCATCACTGTAATCTTTACTAAATCACTGTTATCGAAGATTTCTGGTCTTTTTTAGAAATCTTATAATTATTTAACAATGGCAAATTTGCAAACCTTAGTACCATACTGAGACTTTATTAATGCAAAGTACAAACCACTTCCTGTATCATCAGGAATGTCCCAAACAACCTCTCCGAAAACTACATCGGGTGTCAAGTCTTCAGCCACTAACCTTCCGGCAATTGAATAGATACTGACTCGAGCATCAGTTGGGATATTCTTAATACGCACTCGACCTTTCGCAACTACAGGATTCGGATATATCAACACGTCATCTAAAACTGATGCGCTATCCATTTGGATAGCGAGCTTCAACAAACCTGTCTCACCACCAATCCAAAAACATCCACGCAGCGGGTCGAATGCAAATCCCTGGACTTGGATAATTTCGTTGGAAACAGCAAGGAATTCTATGTGAATACCGAGGTCACTGAATTTCCAACCACTGACTATATCAAACACAGGTTCGTAGTAGTAGATACCATCGCGCGCTAATATCCATACCCTGCCTTGTGAATCAAGTTCGACATCAAAAAGATCTTCATTGGTAAAATCTGTTATGCTAGAAAAAGTGGTGCCATTGTATATTGCCAATCCGACGTCAGTCGCTATATAGAGATTGTTGTTCTGATCGACAACACATCCTCGGGTAAAATTAGAAATGAGTCCATCAGCTGTTGTATACCAATGAAAAGTATCATCAGTACGGTCAAATAGTGTATTTTTTGTATCGGTCATGATCACACCGCCCATAGTTCGCCATATCTTCCCTGTCGACTCAATAGCGATCTCTATAAAATAACCAGGCTGAAATGGAGGAAGCCAATAGGGAGTCGTCAGTGCTGAATCAATGACCCATAATTTGTCTGAGGGACCAGCTACAGAAAGGTACATATTATTGTTGGTATCAAATTTCATATCCCAGATGGCAAC
>LJNI01000168.1 GCA_001303225.1 candidate division TA06 bacterium DG_78
TGCTGGTAGGAGATACCGAATACAGTTGTATCCTGCAGTACTATTTCTGTTTCTCCTGGACCTCGAAAAGACGCGACCGGCGTAATTTTAAAAATGAAATCCAAGGATGCAATAGCATCGAGGTCTTCCCTGGTTATCCAGAAACTTGCTGCATTGAGCCATTTTGATTGTTCGATGAGTAATCCGCCATGAGCTTCGACTTCGTCTACGTAATCCCTGTTTAGTGGAATATCTGCATAATCGATGACACCTTTGCGCAACGCTCGTCTCTCGCGTGATGCACTACTCATGGATGACCGTACTGCGTCTAATGTTTTACTATAGGTATCAGTAGTTATTCCTTTATCAGTGAAATATACCCACGCTCGAACAACAGATTCTTCATAGCAGCGTGGATCAACTTTATGTGAAAGCGGTGCACGGTAACCATACATCCCGCCTTTTTGCAAAGAGGCGGGATACATCGTGCAGAAAATAAGTAAAGCATAAACCATCATACCTCCTTTAGTAAGTCAAAGACAGGGCAATAAGGGCAATGCAAGGCAATTTGGGCAGTACAGATTTTTATTAATTTGTTTTTGCCCCGTGTCACCTTATCGACTCCAATTGCCATGTATTGCCTTATTTTATTAAAGTATTGTATATTCATAGTTTTTACGTTTTTTTCTAAATGGCAGGGCGAGTAATAGTCCTGCAATGAATCCCCCGATATGAGCCAAATATGCTACGCCACCACCTTTGGCACCGATTGTTGATACACCAAATAAGAATTGGTAGAGAAACCAGATGCCCAAGAAGATCACTGATGGTAAATAGGTCGCTCGTAAAAAAAATCCGAATGGAATGAGCGCCAAGATTCTCGCTTTCGGATAGAGTAGTATGTATGCACCCAGAACACCGGATATTGCTCCACTGGCACCAACCATCGGCACCTGTGAGTCCATTGCAGTGACACCGTGTAATAACACTGCTGCAATGCCACATACGAGATAAAAAATTATGAATTTTATATGACCTATTCGGTCTTCTATGTTATCTGCAAAAATCCATAAGAAGAGCATATTTCCAAAAATGTGCATTAAATTTGCGTGGATAAACATACTCGAAAAGATTGTCATATATGATGAGAGACCACCTCGGTAAAAAATGTTGTAGGGTGTAGCACCGTATACTTGGATAAAATTATTGAGATGAGAACCAAGTGATACCTCATAAAAGAATACTATGATGTTTATGCCGAGCAGGACATAGGTAACAATTGGCCTGGTGCGTGAGCGTATGTCATCCTTCAGAGGTAACATATATCCCTGTTATTTCGCAAATTGCTATTGCTGCAATTGCTTCTCCAGCACCAATATCACCGAGTCCTTCATTGGTCTTGCCTTTGATTGATATCAGCTCATCTGGTGTTTCCAGAGTGCTCGCAATATTTTTCTTCATTTGTTTTACGTACGGCAGAATTTTCGGCGCTTCGGCAATAACTGTGACATCAATATTTTTTATTGAGAGTGCCGAATCATCGAGAAATTTTTTTACTTTCTTCAGTAATTCACTACTCGCGATATCCTTATAGTGATCATCATTTGGAGGAAAGTGGAGACCAATGTCACCTAAATTGGCTGCACCGAGGAGTGCATCACAAATGGCATGTATCACAACATCGCCATCTGAGTGGCCTATGAGTCCCTTATCGAAATCTATCTTCACTCCTCCGAGATAGAGTGGACGATGTGCTACTAACCGATGAATATCATAACCAATACCAACCATTTTCTATTGTATTCTGGAATTTTTCGAAGTCAAGTAGCTATCTGCGTTTTCTCTTACCCAGGAGCATGATATCACGCAGACCTTCTATGGTCCGAGACTCGAGCCACTTTCTATCGAAGTCATGGTGCTCGCTTATCTGGGCAATTGCCATGAGGGCACGGAGGTGGAAATTACGCATATCTGGAGTTCCAACTAAGATAAAGACGATGTGTACTGGTTCTGGTGCATCGGGAAAGATTATACCTTCTTTTGCCCGTACCAGGAGCATATCAAATTTTTTCTCTCCTTCGATAATAATGTGGGGAATCGCGAGTCCAGGTCGGAGTGCAGTACATGATTGTTTTTCACGTTCGATAAAGAGTTTCATAAATTTTTTCGCTTCAACTCCAAGTCGTTCACTCAAGTTTTCTGATGCAATTTTAATAAATTTGTCGAAATGAATTTTTCCCTCAAGGTCAAGAATTAATGCATCCTTTACGAGATGGTCGAATTCATCCTCAATGATTTCTTCGCGTTCTTTGACTACTTCGCGTAATTCTTCGCGAAGCGTGTTAGTTACAATTTGTCGGTCAGTGACACGTTCAACAACATACATCAAAGCAGACTCCCTACTTATTCTATGACGTACATAGGTGAAATACCACAAGAGTGCACAGCAAATAAAAATTGCCGTTATAATAAGGGTCACTATACCCATATCATAGATGAGAAATCCGTAACCTAAAATTCCGATTATCTGTATATAGGGATATAGTGGTGAACGAAAACTCGGTTGATAGTTCTGCAATTTACTTTCGCGCATTACAATCACTGCAACATTTGCAGATATATATAACAAGAGAAGCATCGTCGAAGCAGCTTCAACTAATACCTCGAGTTCTAAGAATAAAATAATACAGATCATAAATGCAGTTGTAAAAATTATGGCAATATGTGGTGTCTTAAATCTTTTATTTATCTTTAAAAAAATTTTCGGGAAAATATGATCACGGCCCATTGCAAGTGGATAACGCGAGGCAGACATAATTCCTGCATTGGCAGTAGAGACAAATGCCAGTAAAGCAGCGATTGCTGTGATTATAACTCCGGTAATGCCCCAGAAGGATCTTGCACCATCTGATATTGGGGTTAAGGATTTTTGTAGTATGCTTTGGTCAAGCACACCAACCGTGATGAAAGCAACAGCGACATAGAGCCCCAGGACAACAATGTAAGCAAGTAGCATACCCACAGGAACGTTGAACTTTGGATTTTTTATTTCTTCGGCGATGCTCGCAACCTTGGTGAGTCCACCAAAAGAGATGAATACAAGCCCGGCAGTTGCGAATATCTTTGATATACCGTAAGGTGTAAAATTTGTGAACCGTTGCGGCGCTATGCTAATAAAACCTCGTAGTACATACAGTATCAATATTACTATCAGAAAGAACACTAAAATAACCTGAGTACTCCCTGCCTCTTTGATACCGATGAGGTTTATCACCATAAAAATGAGACAGAGGCCAATAGCAATAAATTTTATTTCATGCGTGGCAAGTGTTGGGTTGAGTAAGAGCGCAAAGATACCCATGCCAATGAGCGCGAAGGCACTCTTGAGACTCAATGAGAACCAGCTCGCAAAGCCACTAATGGTACCAGCTCCCATGCCGAGGCTTCTCGTAATGTAGAAGTAGTCACCACCAGCTTTTGGCATAGCAGTAACCAATTCTGCCTTACTGAAAATAGCAGGTATCACTAAAATTCCAGCAATCAAATATGAGAGAATCATGGCTGGACCAGCCTTGGCGAAGGCAAGACCAGGAAGAATAAATAGTCCGGAACTAATCATTGCTCCTGAAGCAATGGCAAATACATCTAAGAGTCCAAGACCCTTTTTAAGGTGCATCTGGTTATTATAGCAACTATATCATAATAAGTCAACAAAAAATCTGCGCGTGTTTCATATTAGTGCTTGAATCTTCGCTATAAATGGATACTATTATTTCCTATGATTCAGTCATACGAAATCATCATACAGAATTTAGTTAAGGTCTTTAAGAAACGGAAGAGCGAAGTGAGGGCAGTCGATAGGGTAAGCTGTGAGATTAAACAAGGCGAACTTTTTGGCCTCCTCGGTCCTAATGGTGCTGGTAAAACGACGCTCATTAAGTGTATATCAACACTCCTCATCCCTGATGTTGGAACAGCAACTGTTGGTGGTTATGATATTGCAAAAGACCCTCTTCGTGTACGACAACAGCTTGGTGTGTTAACTGGTGGTGAGCGTTCCTTATATTGGAAACTAACTCCGCTCGAGGGAACGTATTGAATATCTTCTGGATTTGATGGACTTAAAAGAAAAATCCAAAGAGAGGGTCGAAAAACTTTCTTCAGGCATGAAACAGAAATTGTCGCTTGCGCGTACCCTGATACATGATCCACCAATACTCCTCATTGATGAGCCGACATTAGGTTTAGACCCATCTTTTGCACGTTTTATTCGTGATTTTATAAAAAATGAATTACACCATAAGTTGCAGAAAACGATTCTTTTAACAACTCACTATATGGAGGAAGCAGATGGATTATGTGAGCGTGTAGCATTTATGAATTATGGTAGGATTGAAGCGTTAGACACACCAGCTAATTTTAAAAAGAATATGCCACAGGATCAGATATTAGAGGTGAAATGTCTCGGTGATTTTGAAGAAAATCTGTTTAGTAATATACGGGAGTCAGTGAGTTTACATTTGAGTAAAAGAGATGGTTTTACCTACGTGAGAATGAATACTGACAATCCAGAGCACCTTCTGAGTAGTGTTGTTGATTTGGTTCGTGATCGTGCAAAAGTACTCTCTGTCGAAGTTAATTCACCGACACTCGAGGATGTATTTGTGCACTTAACTGGCGCTCATTTAAAGGATGAACAAACTGAGTAAGCGCAAAGGCCGCAGAAAATGCGCAGATGATGCAGAGGTTCGTTTTCAGCGATTTTCGCGAAGATTCAGTGTCATTATCAGCGGGGCACTATTATGAGGATCATCGTCGAGGAATTAAAAAAAGATTTCAGAATACTCCTTGCGTATCCTGCTGAAATTGGTTTCTGGATCATCTGGCCTATTTTGTGGGTCGTGCCTCTCGTCTTTCAGGGGCAGGCATTAATCGGTGGATTACACAGCACTGCATTTGGTGATCTCGCAGGCACACAGGAATACATCCCGTATGTCCTCGTCGGTGCAATTGTGAGTACCTATATGTTTTCAGCAGTATGGAGTATGGGTAATTCATTGAGAGACGAGATGTTTTATGGAACACTCGAACACATCCTCTCAGCACCTGCTCGACCAGTACACATTCTGCTGGGGAAGGGAGTTTACAATTCGATTCTCTCGACGGCATTTGTAATTATTCAGATGCTCATTTGTGTATTTATTTTTGGCCTGGACATTACGCTGACTAAAATTTTTCCAATTTTGTTTTTTCTGCTCCTCTTGCTTATCGGACTTTACGGTATCGGTTTCATGGCTGCCGCAGTCACACTTTTGGTAAAAGAAGCCCATGGTCTCCTGCATATGTTTGAATACATTTTGTTTTTGTTTTCGCCGATTCGTTATCCAGTAGAAGTGCATCCGATAACGAGAGTCGTAAGCGTGTTCATTCCTCTTACCTATGCTCTCATTGCGCTACGAGGGTTGCTGTTGGGTATTGCATTTAACTTTTGGAAAAATAGTCTCATTCTTATTGGTATTGATATTATCATTATACCCCTCGGCCTCTATATATTTTCGCTCATCGAGAAGAGAACAAAAACGAGAGGCACATTGGCACACTATTAGAGAATGATTACAGTGATGGAAAAAAGATTACAATGATAGAACAAAAATGAACAGAATAGTACATTACCTCCGGGCGATTAATGCCGAGAATATAAAGGAGTGGAAGATAGAGTGGAAGTATAAGCCCGATTTCTTTAGACAGTTTTTTGAACCGCTCATATTCATCTTGCCCTATCTACTCTATGGTTTTGCAGTGCTCGGCGGCCGTTTTTCAGAACACTTGGAAACTATGACTGGTGTTGCTGACATGGTTGCCTATACTTTTATTGGTTATTTAATCATGGGATTTTTGAACACTGCCTGTTGGGCTATGGGTGCATCATTGCGAAAGGAACAGTGGTATGGTACGCTCGATACAATCTTTGTGGCACCTGTGCCACGTTGGGTGTATGTTGCTGGTATGGCAGCTCACTCGACGTGCCATCAAGGATTGATCATGCTGATACAGGCAGTAGTTATTACAACAATATTTGCGATTGTATTTCAAACAGCAGGAATATTTTTTGCGCTCATAATTGTCGCGCTCATGATTCTTGCAATCTATGGACTAGGAATAATGGTTGCAGGATTCACCATTGGTCTTAAACAGTGGTGGGTTATTTCAGAAACATTTTCCACATTAATTACTATTGTGACGCCAATTGCCTACCCTTTAGCAGTTCTGCCACTTTTTTTAAGAAAGGTTTCTTTGCTCCTACCTACGACGTATGGTGTCATGGGAGTCAGGCATTTTCTCCTCGGTGAATTACTCGGTATTGATTTCATCACAATTATTATTCGACTCGTTATTATACTCATTGTCTGGCTTGCGTTCGGTCTTGGTATTTTTATGTTCATGGATAGATTTGGCAGGAAAAAAGGTGTATTATCAACCTATTGATATTACTGATAAAATCAGTAATATCTGATTACAGCGATGCAATATAGATTACGGTGATTGTATGTGTGAATTTATTGTCGCCATCTCTTTATCATTTTTGCGTAAAACAGAACATCAATGGAATTTATTAAAAGTGAATAATTATGGAGAGAGGAGGTAATGAATACAGTAATTCTCATTGAATTTGTACTGTACATGGTAGTGATGTTGGGTGTTGGTCTCTGTTTTGCCAGGAAGAATTTGGAAAAAATTTACCGCGCGTGGTGTTATTGCGTCTCTGATGTCGGGATTTGTTACTACAGTGATATGGATGGTTGCGGGATTGGATAAGGTATTTGCTGTAACTGCCGCAACATTTATTATTGCATTTATCTGTGCGGTCGTCTTTACCCTTATTGGCCCTAAAGAAGTTACATAAAAAGAACTACACGACTGAAGTAAAATAGAAAAGAGTAATAAAAATATCAGGAGGTTTTTTTAAACCAATCTACCGCAGCACTTTTTGTACTTTTTACCGCTGCCACATGGACACGGGTCATTTCTGCCGACTTTAATTTCAGGTGTTACTTTTTTCGTACGTTTCTTTTTTGATGTTGTGACGTTTTTCACTTTAGTTTTCCTTGTTGATGCCTTGGTCATTTTGGGAATCAACTTCAAAAAAGAACGGTTGTGTTCTTTTACAGTGTCACTCAGTTGAATACCATTTTTAATATGTCCATCAGTTTCTAAAAATATGAGCAAATCGGATAAAATATCTTGAAACTTCTTTGCATCCTCGGTTGTGAAGGTCAATTTTCGCGGCGCATAGGTGAGCATAAAATGCTGGACATGAGTGTCATTAATTTCTCTCATCTCTTTCTTTTCTTCGAAAAAGAGATAATCGAGAAAACTCTTGGCGATATAATCCGCATTATCTTTGTATAGTTTTGTTTTTGATTTGATCAACTTGGAATTTAAAAAATCGCGGGATAGAGCATTGGTTAAATGAACTAACCGCTTTTCTCGTTTTCTTTCTTCGGCAGATTTCTCTTGAATATCAGCCAATGCCATAGCATTAGTATATATGTCTTGAGGAAAATGTCAATCCCTTTGGTGAGAATTCTTTCAGCAAAAAATGGTGAATTTATAAATACCAATTAATGTAATACGAATCATTGTTTTTATATATTAAAATCTAAGTCCCCATTTTTTCATTTCGTTAATTGACAAAATGAGAAAATGGGATAGTATAAATTATGGCGAAGAAGAAAATACCAGAGGTTCATTACCGTGCATCAAGGGTCTGTCGTGTCTTGGGAAACCCCACAGCATACGAAATGTTACACATTCTCACACGTGGTCAAAAAACACCAAGTGAACTCGCTCAAATTTTAGGTTTGAGTGTACCAACCGTCTCTGCAGTTTTGCGATCTTTGCGCCAACTCGATTTAATAAGGTATGATGTAAAATATCGCGAGCGATTTTATTGGGTCAAAGATAAAACCGTACTTGCGGTTATGGAAACGCTCGAACATCTAGTCAAGAGAATAAAAACTAAAGAATATTGATTACTCATTTTTTCATTTCGTTAATTGACAAAATGGTTATGTGGAAAGAACAAACATGGGTTTTAATGTACTTTTTCTAACCCTCGCATTGATAGCAATGATCATCAAGAGTCTGTTGCGTTTTAGAAAACAAAACTATTAGGAGTTTTTGATATGGTTTGGTATGAGATACTATTTTTTATTCTTGCACTTGTCATCATGCTCGTAGGACTCATAGGTATAGTTCTACCTATACTGCCAGGATTACCGCTCATTTTTGGAGCGTCATTGCTCTTTTCGATCGCGACCGGATTCAAGTATATTGGAACAGGGACCATTATCATCTTCGCTTGTCTGACTCTCATTGGAATGATCTTCGATTACGTGGCTACATCACTCGGTGTTAAGAAAATGGGTGGATCAACTATCGGCATGATTGGTGCATTCATAGGCATGATCGTTGGACTGCTGATTCCTGGTGTAGGAATCTTCGGCTTTATCATCGGAGCATTTATCGGAGCTGTGGTATGTGAACTTCTCATCGGCAAAGAAGCCCACAATGCCCTCAAAGCCGGGTTTGGAAGTTTTATCGGATTCCTGGCCGGTGGTGTATTAAGGCTCGTGATCGGTGTGGTAATGGTTGGTGTCTTTTTTTATCAGGTACTCTTTTAGACCACTCTAAAATTTTTCAGAAAAAAAACGGGTTTAAAAATGTTTGTTGATTTTTAGGAAAATTTTGTTATTATACTACATGGCACAAAGCGAGCGATACGATATCATTGTAATTGGTGGAGGACATGCTGGCATC
>LJNI01000037.1 GCA_001303225.1 candidate division TA06 bacterium DG_78
ATACAATTTTTAACTACACCAACCAGAGTAATTACAAAAGACAATAAAGTCGTTGGCATTGAATGTACAAGGATGAAACTTGGTGATATCGATGAGAGTGGACGAAGAAGACCGATACCAATTAAAGGCTCAGAATTTTTCATCGAACTCGATACCTTAATTCCAGCAATAAGTGAGCAACCCGATATTTCATTTTTAGGCGAAGAGCACGAATTCGATATTACCGGGTGGAATACATTTGTCGTTGACCAAGAAATATTGGCAACCAATATTCCAGGTGTCTTCGCTGGCGGTGATGCAGTGCGCGGTCCAAATACGGTAATCGAAGCAATGGCTGATGGCAAGAAAGTTGCTGAAGCTATTGATAAATACATAAAAGCTGAAAAGCTTGAGTTCACCTATCGTGTCACAAGACCATCCGTATATGTAGAACCGGTTAAGCTAACGGTTGAAGAAACTCTAGAGACCATACACCAAGAAGCAAAAAAATTAAAACCAGAAAATCGCAAAAAGAATTTTAAGGAAGTTGATTTAGGCCTTGATAAAAAAAGTGCAATAAGAGAAGCAAAACGTTGTTTAAGATGTGATTTAGAAGTTAAAAAAGAGGAAGAAAAGGAGCAAAAATGATCACATTCACCTTAAATGGGCTTGAAGTTCAGGTCCAAGACGGTTCGACTATCTTAGAGGCATGCAAATTCTACGGCATTGAAATTCCAACATTATGCTTCGATGAAGGATTACAACCATATGGCGGTTGCCGTCTGTGCCTCGTTGAAATTGGCAAAGGAGAACATGCCAAGCTCGTCAGTTCTTGCACGTACCCAGTCGAAGAAGGACTCATAGTGCGAACAAACACAAAAAGAGTAATCAGCGCTCGAAAGATGATGATTGAACTACTACTATCTATCTGCCCTTCTTCGAAAACAATCCAAGACTTGGCATCAAAATTAAATGTTAAACAAGTCCGGTTCAAGGTCCGCCACGACGATTGTGTGCTGTGCGGGTTGTGCGTTCGAATGTGTAAAGAACAGATGCAATCTGGTGCGATTGGATTTGTGGAACGTGGCTATAAAAAGAAAATAATGACACCGTTCAATATCAAATCCGAAGTCTGCAGACTCTGTGGCGGATGTATCTACATCTGCCCTGCCTGTCAATTACGGTGTCAGGGACCAGACGCACCAACCGATGTCTGCAGTGGCTGTCTATCACTCGAGCCGACGTGTATTGAAACGCATGATGACTATCAGTGTTGGATGGGTACAACAGGTGATTGTGGTACGTGTGAAGGAAGACCAGATCAGAAAAAGAAATAAAGGATAACAGATGACGGATATCAGATAGGAGATGCATGGTGAAAGAAGAAGGATACAAAAAGCTGAAAATCTATCAAGTATCTCATAAACTTGCTCTTGAGGTTCACAAGATGACGTTAGATCTTCCGAAATTCGAATTGTATGAAGAAGGAAGTCAGATACGCCGTTCTTCAAAATCAGTTTCAAGTAATATCGTCGAGGGTTTCTCACTTAGAAGATACAAAAATGAATATATCCGTTATCTTTTTCAAAGTTATGCTTCATCTCAAGAAACAATAGAACATTTAGATTATTTATATGAGACTGGGTCATTAAAAAATAAACAATTGTATAAGGAACTGAGTAAAGAATACAATGCGTTATGCGGTATGATCTTTAATTTCACCCAGTCAGTGTATAAGCAACATGAAACAAAAATATTTGATAAATAAATCAATGACTGATTGCCAACATCCGATATCGGTTATCAGTTATCTGTAACGAAAGGAGAAAAAAATGCCATCTTTATCAAGAATAAATGCATCAGCCGCGACACTCACGAAAAATAGAACTGAGGACTCAATTGTTCCTCTGAGCGGGATGTGCGTTACCTGCGTAGACGGCTGTATTGGTATGTGTGAAATCGGAAAATCTGCGTATCGTGGTCATGAGGTTATCTATCCTCAACCGTTCGGCATTCTCACGGCAGCGTCTGAAAAAAACTATCCAGTTGACTATTCACACTTTAATATTATGGGTACAGCAGTTGGTGCGATTGGTATTGAAGCTGACCCTGACAAGGCAATCTTTCCTAATGTCAACTTAGAGCAGACACTCGGTGCGAATAACGGTATTAAACTCAGATTCCCAGTGGTGGTGCCTGGATTAGGTTCAACAAATGTTGCAAAGAACAACTGGGAAGGTCTAGCAATTGGCGCTGCTCTATCTGGAATCATGCTCACGATTGGTGAAAATGTCGTGGCAATGGATATGTCGAGTGAAATCAAAAATGGTAAAATTCTCAAGGCACCTGATCTTGAAAATCGCGTGAAACTCTACAAGAACTGGCAAAAAGATGGGTACGGTATGATTATTGTTCAGGCGAATGTCGAAGACACGAGACTCGGTGTTCAGGAATTTACTATTCAGAAATTGGGTGTTGAAGCAGTCGAACTAAAATGGGGTCAGGGTGCAAAGGATATTGGTGGTGAGGTAAAGATAAAAGATCTCAAAAAAGCCCAGATATTGAGGAAACGCGGGTATGTTGTACTTCCCGATCCGCTCGATCCTGATGTGATTAAGGCATTTGAGAAACGAACGTTCACTGAGTTCGAACGGCATTCAAGGATTGGCATGGTTGAGGAAGAATCATTTATTAAGCGAGTAGGAGAACTGCGCAATGCCGGAGCAAAGTACGTATTTTTGAAAACCGGTGCATACCGTCCTGCTGACCTTGCTCGTGCTGTTAAGTACTCCTCTGAAGCAAAGATCGATCTACTCACCATCGATGGCGCTGGTGGTGGAACTGGCATGAGTCCATGGCATATGATGAATGAATGGGGTATGCCTCCTGTGGAAATTCACTCACTCACCTACTTCTATACTAATAAACTTGCAAAGAAAGGCAAGTATGTTCCCGCCCTTGCTTTTGCTGGTGGTATTGCGTTTGAGGACCAGATTTTTAAGGCATTAGCACTCGGTGCACCCTATTCAAGAATCGTGGGAATGGCACGCGGGCCTTTATGTGCAGCAATGGTCGGTAAGACAATCGGCAAGAAGATTCAAGAAGATGAAGTTCCTGTGTTTGTTGAACGATTCGGTAATAAAAAAGAAGAGATATTCGTAACTGCATCAAAATTGAAAAAAGAACTCGGCAAAGATTTTGACCGAGTACCGACTGGCGCCTTAGGTGTGTATACCTATCTCGAGCGTCTTGCACAAGGACTCAAACAACTGATGACAGGTAATCGTAAATTCGCGCTCAAACACATCACACGTGATGATATTGCTTCGCTGACAAAAGATGCCGCTAATATTTCTGGAATTCCCTATGTTATGGATGTTGATAAGGAAGAGGTTGAGAAAATACTGAACGGCTAAACGCCAAACGCGATACGCCTGACGCTGGACGCAAGATACTAAAAGCGTAAGGCGTAGTGCGGCAAGCGTGTTTATCAAAAAACATCAATCATTCTTGCTAATATGGCTTTACCACGGTAATCTGGTAAGAGAATTGGTGCTTTTCTTGTCGTATTTACTCCTGCATCTTTGAGCATTTGTGTGTAGCTTTTTAGATGATCAAGTGTGAGCTTACCATGCTTTGGATTAGACTTCAAATATTCGGCTACTGAAATACCTGACCTTCTACCAAAGACAAGACAGTCGAGTGTAGAATTGCCCATGAGTCTATTCTTGCCATGTACACCCCCTGAAACTTCACCAGCAACCCAAAGACCATCGATATTAGTCTTGCCCCATGGGTCTGTCTCTACACCACCATTCTGATAATGTAATGTGGGAAAAACCAAGACCGGGTCTTTGCGTATATCAAGGTCAAAACGATTGAACATTCTGAACATACCAGGAAAGGACTTTTCTATAGTTCCTTCGCCATTTTTGAGTTCAATCATCGGTGTATCGAGCCATATACCACGCATACCAGTCGGTGTGATTACACCCTTTTCATTAACATAACATTCACGAATAAAACTCGCTGCCTCAACATCCCTAGGTTCAAGAGGAAAAACAAAAGCCTCGCCATTCTTATTAACTGGCTGTGCACCCATGCTCCTCAATTTCTCTGTAAGAAGAAGACCTATAATCTGTTGAGGATATGCTGCACCAGTTGGATGGTATTGTACTGTATCTGTATCCCGTAATTTCGCGCCAACGCGGTATGCAAGAACCACACCGTCACAGGTCGCACCATAATGGTTGGTGGTCGGAAATCCACGAACATGTAGTCTACCAAAACCGCCAGTCGCTAAAATCGTTGCCTCTGCCTGGACAATTTTATAATCGCCTGTTTCCAGATTATACAATACTGCACCAGTGACACGATTTCCATCAGTCAGGAATTCAATCACAGGATAATATTCTAAATATGGAATTTCTAAATTTCTAAATTCGTCTTTGATGACCCTCAACTCTTCAAGCCCTGTATAATCTTTACATGCATGCATTCGTCTGCGTGATGTACCACCACCAGCCTTCTCTACAAAACCACCATCGTCTTCTCGATCAATCATTGCGCCTAAATCACAGAGCCAGTCCATTATCAAAGGAGCATCTTCGACAAGTGCCCTTAACACATCTGGTTTGTTTGTAAAATGACCACCACCCAAAGCATCTAAGAAGTGTCTTGCTGGTGAATCATTTTCGCGGTCTGCTGCCTGTGTCCCACCTTCTGCCATAATCGAATTTGCATCACCGTGTCGCAATTTATTAACAAGAAGTATTGTATCCTTGGCAACACCCTTATCAACTGCCCACACTGCAGCTGTAGTTCCGGCAAGACCACCACCAATAATTAATAAATCAACTGAATAATCTGGTTTAGTCACATCTACTTCATTACCCTCTATCAAGGGATATGCCTCGAGCAGATCTGCGACTTCGTTGGGCGCCGTATCGCCCTTGTTTGGACCAATAGATATTACACGCTTACCTCCAGGTGCATAGTCTGGATGAACCTTCAAAACCTCATCCCTCTCTTGCATAGTCATTGCCTTCGGTGTGTAGTCTTTTCGCTGTTGGCGTGTCTTATTCACTACATCGATGAGCTTGCGCATATACTCTGGATAGCCACCAATAAATTTTAACTCAGCCATTATTCACCCCTCTTTATGCCTTTTCTATGTCGCGTGATGTGTACATCTTTCTCAATTCATCTTCATTACCACTAAGAAGTTTATCAAAATCATCTTTAAATTTATCTTGTCCTATCTCTTTTACGCGGTTTTTAAGATGCTCTGGTTTTGGTGTTCCGTATCTACCGTACAATCTTCGCGCCAGTTGTGCATAATTATATTGCGCAAGTTCTGCAGGACATCGTATCGCGCATAACCCACACTGAATGCAATCAAATGAGATCTCAGCCATCTTTTCCACATCTCCTCTTTTACCTGCAGCGATATACTCCATTACATCAATATCTTGAGGACAAGCCTTAGTACAGGCATTACAGCCCAAACACCTTAAAATTTCAGGATAATTATGGAGGAGCGCTTCGATACCTGGTGTAAGCTTAGTAATATCATATTTTGCCTTTTCAGCGGGAGTGAAAGGAATCTGTGTTAAATACATGCCATCCTCAACTCTCGTCTGACATGCCATGGCAGTACGTAGTCTGTAATCACCTTCGAGTCTGTACACCGTTGCACAGGCACCACAAAATCCAGCTCGACAGCCGCATGACCGTATAAATCGATAACCGGCAAACTCCATTGCCTGCATTATCGTCAATCCAGCAGGAACCTGATACTTTCTGCCGAGTATAGATATTGTAATCCAGTGTTCAATATCCTTCTCGTCGATACCGGTCACTACTGACTTATTCGCATCGGCAATTTTGTCCATAATATCGCTTTTTTTCTCAGGCATTTTTATTCAACCTCCTCTTTACTGATAACTATTTAGGGATATCCGATAACAGCATCATCTGATTTGCACTACCAAACATCTATCATCCGTTATCCGCTATCAGTTATCTGTCATCGGTTTATAGTCATTATAGTCAGAATCTTATAGATGTCAACTATTTGTTGCGTTCGTACAGAGCCCTCTGATATCATCATAGCCTTTTCCGTTGACATTCCTATTGATTTACATATAATTATCCTATGAAGAAACTAATTTTATTCACTATTATCTGCATCTGTGGTCTCTGTTTAGGACTCTATGGGCAGATCGAAGAACCGTATGTACCGCGTATAATAGACTATAAAATAGACTCTGAACATACTGTCGTGTCTGCCAAAGACTATGTTCTTATGCCAGGTGATACAATCCTCATCACAATCACTGGATCTACCAATTATTCATACATGACCACTGTTACACCAGAAGGAAAAATCACGATCCAAATGCCAACATCCTCTACGCCAGCTTCACGGTCGCTATCACTCTTAGGGACTACTGCACAATTAGCACCACAATATGATATCGTCAGCGCCGTACCAATGCATGACATTACACTCGAAGTTGCGAAAGATTCTTTAAGAAATGTTTTTTTAAAATACTTCAAACATATTGATGTCGATATCACACTATTGTTTATGCGCACCTTCATGGTCATTGTTGCTGGTGAAGTTAATCGACCTGGTATCGCTTATGCACGACCAATTGATCGAGTTTCGACTGTGCTCGATACAATCGGAGGTGTTGCTGCCATTGGCTCTCGTTCAAAAATTGAACTAAGACGAAAAGGGAAATTATACAAGATAGTCGACCTTGAAGAGTTCGAGAGGACAGGCAATACCGAAGTGAATCCGTATCTCCGTGATGGCGATGTAATTTACGTACCGCGTATGGAAAAGTCGGTTTTGGTTATCGGTGCAGTTTATGAGAAGCCAAGACTCACGTTTCTCGAAGAGGAGAAACAACCTGCACAGCAAACCGAATTTGCTATACTCGGTGAGAAAACGAGTGAGAGACGATATGAATTAATCGAAGGTGAAACTGTATCAGATATTGTAGCTAAAACAAGGCTCACGCCATGGGCGGATTTGTTACATGCCTTTATTAGACGGAGCAACCAAACGATCGCAGTCAACCTTGCTGAAGCGATCACCGATGAGAGTAGCACATACAATATTGAAATGAAAGATGGTGACATGCTCTACATACCTGCTATAAATGCAGTCGTGTATGTCGAGGGGCAGGTAACAAATCCAGGTCCTTATGTGTTTCAACCCAATTTGAGGGTAAGTGATTACGTCGGCTTTGCTGGTGGTCTCCTTGCAGGGGCAAGCAGATCGAGCATTTCTATCCAACGAGGAGAAAAAAGGATATCAGCAGCAGCAGACCCTATTATTGAACAAGGAGACAGGATATACGTACCAAGAATATTTTTGAGGTTCTGGCAGGACTATTTAGAGATTGGCTCTGTTGTTGCGTCCGTCTTGATTTCGTACCTCACGTACAGGGCGGTGACGGCACAATAACTTGATAATAACTTTAACTAAATCAATTTTAAAAATCCTGAAAAATAATTAAATCCAGGAAATGTGTTGTATGTTTTATTCACCTTTTTATTGGCGGTTAAATTAACAAGGCTTAGCCTCTCACAAATGAAGTAAGCATTTAAAAGAAGAGGAGGTTAGATGAATATCGTGTTCATTTTTCTACTGGCAGTGATTGAACCACCTGGTAAACCAATAGTGAATGACAGACCGAATGATGCGGGAAGAAATATTACTATTCAGTGGGCACTGTCGCCGCAGGATGATGAAATCGACGGTTATGAGATCTACCGTTCACAAGTTGATGGACCATTTGAAATAGTTGGCTATGTACCAAAAGGAAATTCTTCATTTACTGATTCTACCCAGGATGGTATCAAATACTGCTATCAAATCGCAGCTGTGAAAGATGGTGAAATTGTAGCACAATCAGAAATTTCAGAAGACGTTACGAGTAGTGGCCAATGGTTTCATACTGGTAGGTTCAATATTTTTATCGGTATTATTATCTATTCAATAATAGTGTTATGGTTTATCTATCAGGCACACCTAGGAAAAAAGATGTACATCCGCAAAATCTCGGGTCTCGATGCATTAGAAGAAGCTGTCGGCAGGGCAACTGAAATGGGTAAACCAATTCTTTATGTACCCGGTTTATCATCGATCGCTGATATTGCTACAATTGCATCGTTGAATATCCTCTCGCAGGTTGCCAAAAAAACTGCCGAATATAATACAACGCTCTTAGTTCCGAATCGTAATCCAGTAGTATATACAGTAGCGCAGGAGGTCGTCAAGGAGGCTTATACTGATGCTGGTAGACCTGATGCATATAATTCTGATAATGTATATTTTATCACTGGACAACAATTCGCCTATGTTGCTGCAGTATGTGGCACCATGATGAGAGAAAAACCAGCTACGAATCTCTTCTTAGGATACTTCTGGGCAGAATCCCTCATCCTTGCAGAAACCGGTGCTTCGACCGGTGCAATTCAAATCGCTGGCACTGATTCTGTCTTTCAATTACCGTTTTTTATCACTACCTGTGACTATACTTTAATTGGTGAAGAACTCTATGCCGCATCTGCATACCTATCCAAAGATCCATTATTAATGGGTTCGTTAAAAGGCCAGGACTGGGGCAAGCTGATAATCCTTGGCATACTCCTCATTGCGTCAGCATTGCTGCTAGTAGGTTTTGAACAAATCCTATCACTCTTCAATATTTCATAAAGGGAGGAATCAATGAAAAAACAGATACCTTTATTTATTTGTATGATCTTAGGAGTATTGATGATAATTCAATTCTTTGTGCCACATACTATAAGCACGCAGCTTTTTGATCACAGTTATCGTTGGTATCTCGTTATTGCCGGTTTTGCCTGGATACTCGGTGCTGGTAGTCTCATAAACCACCATACCAACCGGATAAAAAGAAAACAAGGAACGTGGTATTTTAGCTATGTTACCTTAATAGGTTTGGCAGTCATGGCACTATTAGGTATCTTCTGGGGAATAAAGACAGGCACGCTCTTTATGACATTGTATACACACACTATCCTTCCTCTCGGTGCATCAATGTATGCAATCCTGGCATTTTACATGGCATCTGCAGCATATCGTGCATTCAGGGCACGATCAAAAGAAGCGACCATCCTACTTCTCGCTGGTTTTGTCGTCATGCTCGGCATGGTGCCCTTTGGATATTCAATTTCTTCCAAAATCCCCGAGTTTGCTGAATGGCTCTTGAGCGTTCCTAATACTGCAGCAAAAAGAGGTATTATCTTCGGCGTAGCCTTTGGTAGTATATCAACTGCTTTGAAAATAATCTTGGGTATTGAACGTTCATGGCTTGGTGGCGGAGGTATAAAATGAACATATTCCAATTACTAACAAAAATTCCAAGACAAATAATCTTTCTTGTAGTTGCAATAGCAATAGCAATCCCTATGATCGTACCGATTGGTATGCCGGTAAATGTTATGCCCAAGAGTGAAAAACTATTCAAAGCAATCGATGAGCTGGGGCCCCAGTCTAAACCCGTCCTCGTTTCAGTCGACTTTGATCCACAATCAATGCCTGAATTATATCCAATGCTCCTTGCAATTATGCGGCACTGTTTTGCCCGTGACGTGAAGGTTATATTAATGAACTTGTGGCCTCAAGGACCTGGCTTGGCTGAAATGGCAGTCAGTATAGTACCTGCAGAGTTCAATAAAGAATATAGTAAGGATTACGCCTTTTTAGGCTATAAATTTGGTGTTTCTGCAGTACTCTTAGGCATGGGTGAAAGCATAAGGGGTGTATTCCCAACTGATTATTATGGTACACCACTTGATTCGATAGAAATGTTATCTCATATTAATAACTATGAAGATCTGAGTCTTGTAGTGACACTTTCTACAGGTGACCCTGGCTGGCGTCAGTGGCTCTTATATGCACAATCGAGATACGGAGCCAAACTCGGTGTAGGTGTTACCGCAGTATCTGCTGCTGATGTCTATCCTTACGTAGAGACGGGTCAGGTTATTGGATTACTAGCCGGCATGAAAGGAGCATCCGAGTATGAAGTGATGGTGCAGAGAAGCGGGTATTCAGATGAGAGACGAATAGCTGTGCAAGGCATGGATGCACAGTCACTCGGACATCTTCTTATTATGATATTGATTGTACTAGGTAATATTGGTTATTTCTTCTCACGGAGACGTTCGAGGAGGCAGAAATGAATTTATCACCTGAACCCCTGGTCTGGATTTCAGCTTTCCTGACCCTATGCATTTTTTCGTTTCTCTATCGTGATAATATCCTCTACCAATTTGCTGAGCACTTGTTTGTCGGTTTATCTGCTGGATACTTGATTGCGATAACCTGGCATAATCAGATATATCCTAACCTGGTAATACCGTTGTTCCAAGAAGGTAGAGTAATCTACATCATACCACTTGCCTTTGGTCTTTTCTACTTCACCCGTTTCATTCCTAAACTTGCCTTCTTAGTTCGGTTACCAATTGCCTTTTTGATTGGTTGGGGATCAGGTGTAATCATTCCTGCTGTATTCCAGAGAGATATTCTACGACAAACACAAGGTACTCTACTCGTGAGAGAGGCATTTGAAAAGTGGGACACCGGGCTCTGGGCAATTGTTATTCTCGTCGGAGTAATCACCACACTCATCTATTTCTTCTTTTCGAGAGAGAGAAAGGGTATTATCAAACCCGCAGCAAATATAGGAATTATTTTTTTGATGATCGGTTTTGGCGCGTCTTTTGGCTATACCGTGATGTCACGTATTAGTCTTCTCATTGGCAGAATGCAGTTTCTCTTAGGTGATTGGTTGGGAATTATTAGGTAGACAAAAACCTGAACATCTCTTATTTCACATCTGTATGGGCTACAACTTTTGTTCCTGTCTTGACGTGTAAAATATTACACGCATTTCCTCGATTGCACGCAATTTCGTAATAACCACTACTACCCCTCACGCAGATAATCTCACCAGGCAGACCTTCACCGTAGAAATTTTTAACGGCTATCTGGTTTTTTTTGATATGGAGCTCAGTAATATGTGTACTATTCTCAATGTTTGTGATGCAATTCCCAAAATAGTCAACATACACAATCTCACCACAAATTGTATCAGCTTTTCTCTGAGGTTGAGGGAATCCGAATGTAACAAAGTCTCGTATTTTTATACCCAAATCTTCAGGTTTTTTATCTTTTGTAAGTTTCGCTGCTACTGGACCAAAGACATCCCGCGCGTGGAATGTCGAACTCATGCCGTCAGTAATCTTAATTGCATAAATTTCTGATTGTTCATTATAGATATAAGAAAATATCCCATTATCAGGTCCGACAAAATAGTATCCATCAGATTTAACAATAAGTGGTTTTCGCTCACTCCCGACTCCTGGGTCAACAACTGATAGGTGTACTGTTCCTGGCGGAAAATCCTTGTATACGCACTTGAGGATGAAGGCTGCACAATGAATATCGTGAGGATGAACTGTGTGTGATATATCTACAATGACAACACTGTTGTTTATCTTTAATATCTCACCTTTTACTGCTGCAACAAACCAATCGTTATACCTGAAATCAGAGAGGAAGGTGATGATCTTCATCATACATCAGAAATACCAATTCTCTCTTCGTGACGATCCCCTCGATCCACTCATACCACTTATGGGGAAGCACCTGGCTTGCTGTGAGACCACCCTTAATAACCCAAGGGGCAATTTCTGAACCGTGGATAACATCATTCGATTTTCCGAGTAATAAAAGAATAATTAAAAAAATGAAGCCAATAATCATTCCTTTCAAGAATCCTAAAACACCACCCAAGATTCTGTCTAATCCTCCCAGTAGTGTAATATGGATCACCTTAGAAATTATCCTTCCCAAGAGAGAAACAGCAACCACAACGATAATAAAAATAAGAAAAAATGCAAGAAATCGCGGTAAACCTATTGCACTACTGTAGCTAAGCGCCATAATGTATCCAACAATAATACCTACTATGTCGAAAATACCCCTCACCAACCCAATAATGATGCCATGAATTACCAGACCGACTATAACTATCAACAGTATCACGTCAACCCATGTCATGGTCATCTCATTATAGACTACGTGTCATGAATGTCAAGACCAATTTCTCTCTCAGGGACACGCAAAACTTAAGTATTGACAACGACGATAAAATATTTATAATTTATTATACTAACTATGGCACAAACAAAAGATAAATCATACCAAGACTTTATAAGGTTATTTACAACGAACAAGCCTGATGACTATTACCGTCTCTTTTTCAATAATATAAATGCAGTCATTGCGGTAACCGATACACAAGGTATCATAACATACTTCAATAGCTACATAGAAAAAATTTCTCACTACAAAGCCAGTGAACTCATTGGTAAACACTTCACTAAGATCATTGCACCAGAATCAATGAAAATTGTAAAAAAAGCGTGGCAGAGGCACCTAAAGGGCAAAGATGTTGAACCGTATGAGGTGACATACCTGGACAAGGATGGTTCAAAAGTATTCTGCCGATTAAGCACATCTCTTATTCGGCATAATGGAAAGATAACAGGTATTTTCGGTATTGCGACCGATATTACAGAACACAAAAAGACTGCTGATCATCTTTCCAAAATGGTGAAGGAATTAAGCCTCCTCTATCAAATAGGAACAGAATTAACATCAATAACAAACGTTGATATGCTCTTTCTGAAAATTCTCATGCACCTCAATAACACCTTTGGGTATGAAAGGGTCGGTATTCTCACAATAGATGGAAACACCGGTGAACTCGTCATACAGGCAGCAGAAAAACCCTTTTCCAAACGAGCGATCAAGAAACGAATAAGACTCAAACAGGGCATTACCGGATACGTTGCCAGAACCGGCAAACCATATTTGGCAAACGATGTAAGTAAAGACCCACGTTACTTGGGTCTTGATCGAAAAACAAAGGCTGAAGTGTGTGTTCCCTTAAAAATTGGCGAGAAGGTTATCGGCGTTATCAATGTTGAAAGTTATAAAAAAAATGCGTTTGATGATGATGATGTACGCATATTAGCCCTCATTGGTAACCAAGCTGCAGTTGCATTTGAAAATAGCAGGTTGTATAAGTCATTGGAGGCGAGTTATTTAGATACCATTAAAACATTAGTTTTAGCAATGGAAGCGAAAGACCATGATACTCGTGGACATTCAGAAAGGGTAAGGAAGTATGCAATAAAAATTGCCGAGCAATTACAGTTGAGTGATTCCCAGATGAGCGTGTTAAATTATGCAGGCTATCTCCATGATATAGGAAAGATTGGCATCAGTGATTTTATTTTGAACAAAAAAGAACCTCTGACAAAATCTGAATATAAAATTATTAAGAAGCACCCTGAGATTGGCCACAATATGCTCAAAGGTGTAAAGCACTTGTATGGCGTCTGTAAAATAATTAGATCAGAGCATGAAAAATTTGATGGTTCAGGTTATCCAGATGGGCTCAAGAATAGAGAGATACCTGTTGGTGCGAGAATCATTGCGGTCGCTGATGCTTATGATGCGATGACGACTGATCGCCCGTATCGCAAGGCACTACCACAGAAAGAAGCGATACGGAGATTAAAAGCTGGTGCTGGGACACAATTCGATCCAATGGTCGTGAGGTCATTTTTAGAAGTACTCGACAGAGAATAACAACACTAAGCCCACACTATACTATTTAAAGAAAATCGCAGTAAATTCACCCCTTGACAATTGCCATTTTCCCATTATACTATAATGTAAACAAATGTTTACCCAACCCTTTATAAAATGGTTGGGTAAACAAGAGATGGAGATAGCGAAAAGAGAGCAGAAAAAGGCTTAAGATGGTAAAAAATAGCCTTCATAGCCTTCTCCTGCCTTTTATCAGCCCTCTTAAATCTTCTTTACGAAAGGATACCGTATGAAAACAAAAGAGAAGATCCTTACTGTAATCCAGGATTTTGTGGATGACTATGGATACCCGCCTTCTATTCGTGAGATTGCCAAGAAAGTAGGGCTCAAGAGCACAAAAGGAATAAAGGTACACCTTGATAATCTTGCAAAACAGGGATTAATACATAAGGTATCAGGGCAGGCACGAAGTATCCGTATCAAACCAAAATCACTACCGATTGTCGGCAGGGTTGCAGCTGGTTTACCAGAACTTGCCTTTGAAGAAATTGAAGGATATTTTAATCCATCCCAGTGGCGTGGGTGTTTTCTCCTCAAGGTCAATGGTGACAGTATGATAGGTGCTCACATCTATGCAGGTGACTTGGTAGTTGTCAAACCTGGCACAGAAGTATTTAACAATGACATCGTTGTCGCACATGCAGAGGGTGAAACAACAGTGAAACGATTAAAGAAACTGGGCAACGCATTTGTTCTCAAACCTGAGAATACAGCATATCCTGTGGTCAGGGGAAAATTCGACATAATCGGTAAGGTAATTGGAGTTATTCGTAAAATTTAAAAAACTGGAGGAAATTTGAAATTTAGATTTTGGTATTTGTTTGGTCCGCCAAACAGTGTGGCGGATTGGGTTTTGATATTTGGAATTTAACCATATGTTCCTCTGCGTTGACCTCGATGCCTTTTTTGTCTCAGTAGAACAGGCATTAAATCCATCCCTCATCGGTAAACCAGTCGTCGTCGGTGGCTTACCAACACAGCGTGGAGTTATTGCCTCAGCATCGTATGAGGCACGAAAATTTGGTATTCATGCTGGCATGCCAACAGCACAGGCATACCGACTCTGTCCCCAGGCAATATTTTTAAAAGGCAATTTTCGATACTATGAATGGTATTCATCAAGATTTTATGATATCCTCAATTCCTACTCACCCGAGGCCACAATGGCATCAATAGATGAAGCATATATTAATATAAGTGGAACCGAGAGATTATTTGGACCACCGCTCACCCTCGCAAAAAAAATCAAGACTACGATTAAAACAAAATTGAATATCGCTGCATCTTGTGGTATTGCTCCAACAAAAGTATTCGCAAAAATTGTCTGTAACCAGTCAAAGCCGAATGGTTTACTCATAGTATTTTCAGGAGATGAAATACAATTTATCTCTCCGCTCACAGTCGATATTTTACCTGGCATCGGACCGCGACATCTCGAAATTTTAAAAAATCTCAACATTAATACTGTAAGAGAATTTCTTCAAACACCTGAT
>LJNI01000038.1 GCA_001303225.1 candidate division TA06 bacterium DG_78
TCTGAGAAAATCAAGAAATCTCTATAATCAAGAGAACTCGAATCATTTTTTCAGGGCTCTCTTGGTAATTTCTTGACAGAGCCGATTTTTTGGATATAATCACCAATGCGATTGTTAATTCTGAGTGGTGTTAAGTCTCTGCAAACACAAATTGGGAACACTATAAAGTTAGAAAAGGCTGTGCGATCTTTCATGAAGATCAGGAAAGACTATCAGGCAAAATTTATATACTATGACCAGCCGAATGAATTTGGTGTTACACCAGTGAAGAAAAAAGCACAGTCAATCAGGTCTTTTATTCGAAATATCGAAAAAAAATGGGGTTTTATCGATATTTTATTACTCTTGGGTGGCGATACTATCGTCCCTTTTTTTAGACTGAAGAATCCCTGTGATGACAGTGACACGCGTGTTTTCTCTGACAACCCATATGCTTCAAGCGATGACGATTTTCTTATTCCCGAGCGGGTATGTGCCCGTATTCCGGATAATAAAGATGCTACATTTATAATCAATCAGCTGGAAAAATCAGTAACCATGACACACAAATCATTTGGTATGACAGCACGGGTTTGGCGCGCAGCTTCGCGAAATGTTTATCGAAGCATCGGGAATATAAATGATATAAAGGTTTCACCACCAGTTACCGGTGATACATTCAAATCAGTATGGCTGCAGAGGAAGGATTTTCTGTATTTCAATCTTCACGGCAGCAAACTCTCTTCACACTGGTATGGTCAGGATAAAGGTATGTATCCTGTGGCATTACGTCCAGATAATGTTGACAAAGCACAAGGTGTCGTTGCATCTGAGGCATGCTATGGTGCATACATTATGGAGAAATCACATAAAAATGCGCTCAGTTTGAAATTCTTGAGTGAAAAAGGAATCTATGGATTTTGTGGTTCGACCACGATTGCCTATGGACCAGCAGCACCGCCTTCGAGTGAAGCCGATTTGCTCGTCAAGTATTTCTTAGAATATACAAAACAAGGGCTCACCCTTGGAGAAAGTTTTAAGAGTGCGAAGATAGATTTTGTACGAAAGGCACTCAGACGCAATGGTTTTTTAGATGATGATGACCAGAAGACAGTATTACAATTTGTACTGTATGGAGATCCAACATTGAGATTTCAAACGAAGATCAAAAAATCTGTTAAACGAAAAAAATGATTGATCGGAAAAAAATCATAAAGATAAAGAGAAAGATTTCAAAGGAATTCCCAGAATTCAAGGGGATTGAACCGACTGTAACTGAAAAAACTATCGGTCCACAGGATGCACTCTACAAAAAGTTATCGCTCGGAGTACCAAAACAATTGAAGCATATCTATCGGTTAAAATTCACACGAATGGTCCAGACAGTCGACGAGATTGAAATAGAGAGGATTCTTATCGTCACCCTGAATGATCGTGGTGAGATAATAAAAATGACGCAATCGAGATGATACAGGGAACCGACGACACACGATACGCATATGTAAATGGTATTGTCAGGGCAAAAGAGGCTCGGTTATTGACCAAGAGTCACGTCGACCGACTCATTGCTGCTGACCTATCAAATTTTAATACTATTCTTGCGGATACGCCGTACGTAGGATATGAAGATATATCAACTGGCTTGGAGAAGGCTGAGAGTGAACTTAAACAATTTTTTGATCGATTTTGTCAGACTCCCGAGGTGAGTAAATTTATTGATTGGCCTGAGCAGATACATAATCTCAAGGTAAAGTTGAAACAGGGAGTCGATGAACTCCTGTATCCACAGGATACGACAGAAATTGAAACTTGGCCTGAAGTTCTTGATGAAGCGGCACGGTTTACTACGGGAAAAAATCCTTTTGTGCTTTCAACAAATCTCGATAAAATTTTGTGTAAGTATCTCTCTGAAGCTGCACAATTTGTGCCATTTTTTAGTAGCTACTATAAATGCTACTTTGATTTGGAAAATATTCGTAGTTTCTTCAGGGCTCGGCAATTTGAGAAGAGCCGAGAGATTTTTATTCAAGTGTTTTTACCGTACGGTAGCATTCATGAAAAAATTTTTGTTGACAATCTTGCGACACAGCACGACCTCTTGGGTAAGAATTTCTTTACGACACCATATGCACACATTATTGATAGGGGTAGTGCGTATATTGAGGAATACCAATCATTTCTGCAGTTGGAGCGCTTATGTGAAGAGATGAGGTTTGGTTTTTTATTACAGGCACGGAGAATGGCATTTGGCGTTGAACCGCTCTTTGCATATTATCACTTTAAAATGGGAGAGATTAAAAAGGTGCGTCAGGTCTACTGGGGAAAGCTCAATGAGGTTCCCCTCGATACACAGAAAGAGAGTATTCCCGATGTCTGGTAGTGCTCTTGCAATCGTTGGTAAGAAAGAAACAATTATGCCGTTTCTTGCAACGGGTGCAAAGGTCGTGTATGTTAAACAGGGAGAATGTGCAGAAGTTATTGAGGATTTGGTACGGCACGGTACTAAGATTATACTCTTTACTGAAGAATTTATTGATGAGTTACAAGAAATTTTGCACCATTATCGAACTGAAACTGTCCCTTGTTTAATTCCCATCCCAACTGGCAGGGGAAAAACAAAACGTGCAATAGAACGCATAAGAGGTGTAATAAAAAGGGCTGTTGGTGCTGATGTCTTCTTGGAGGAAAAATGAAAAAAGGTGAAATAGTTAAGGTTTCAGGACCACTGGTAGTGGCAAAGGGAATGGCAGGAAGTAAGATGTACGATGTGGTGCGGGTAAGCGAAGAAAGACTGGTTGGTGAGATAATTGGACTGACGGGAGATCTTGCATCGATTCAAGTATATGAAGATACCTCAGGTATCGGACCTGGTGAACCTGTATATATGACTGATCAGCCGCTCTATGTTGAACTTGGTCCTGGGCTCATCGAGTCAATTTTTGATGGCATTCAGAGACCGTTAGATATCATTCGAGATAAAACCGGCGATAATATTACCCGTGGTATTGAAATACCTGCTCTCGAGAGAGATAAAAAGTGGCACTTCAAACCTGTAGTAAAAGTTGGTGCTACTGTTAGTCCTGGAGATATTCTTGGCGAAGTTAAGGAAACAGTATTGGTAGTTCAGAAAATTATGATTCCACCTCAAAGTAAAGGAAAGGTGAAGAAGATCACAGAGGGAGAATATACGATTACCGATACCGTGTGTGAGCTTGAAACAGAGAATGGTGTGGAGAAAATCACGCTGATGCAGCGTTGGCCTGTGCGGCAACCACGACCGTACAAAGAGAGACTCGCACCCTCCCTTACCCTCTCAACAGGGCAGCGTGTGATCGATGCATTCTTTCCAATTGCGAAAGGCGGTACTGCGTGCTGTCCAGGACCATTTGGTTCAGGGAAAACCGTTATTCAACATCAGCTCGCAAAGTGGGCAGATGCTGAAATTATCGTCTACATCGGCTGTGGTGAGCGGGGAAATGAGATGACCGACGTGTTGTTAGAATTTCCTGAATTGAAAGACCCCACATCAGGTGAACCGCTGATGAAGAGAACAGTACTCATCGCAAATACATCAAACATGCCAGTGGCAGCGCGGGAGGCATCGGTCTATACTGGTATCACAATCGCCGAGTATTTTAGGGATATGGGGTATTCAGTAGCGGTCATGGCAGATTCTACCTCACGCTGGGCAGAAGCGATGCGTGAAATTTCAGGTCGACTAGAAGAGATGCCTGGCGAAGAAGGGTATCCTGCATACCTCAGTGCCAAGGTGAGCTCATTCTACGAGCGAGCAGGACGAATTAAGGCATTAGGTGATCCTTCACGCGAAGGTGCCTTGAGTGTGATTGGTGCGGTTTCGCCACCAGGTGGCGACCTATCAGATCCAGTGGTTCAGGCAACACTCCGAGTTGTTAAGGTCTTCTGGAGTCTCGAAGATCGGCTTGCCTATCAGCGTCATTTCCCAGCGATTTCATGGTTGAATTCCTACTCACTCTATATTGATGATGTCAGTGAGGATTTAAATAAAAAAACTGCAAAAGACTTTACTGATTTATCAAAGGACGCAATGCGTCTGTTAGAACAGGAGGCTGAGCTTCAGGAAATTGTGAGACTCATTGGTGTTGATGCGCTGTCACCTGAAGACCGACTCATTCTCGAAGGTGCACGTTCGATACGAGAAGATTTTTTGCACCAGAATGCATTTCATGAAATCGATACCTATGCATCACTCTCCAAGCAATACAAGATGCTCTCAATATGTATGTTTAATTACAGTAAAGCAAAAGAGGCATTGGCACGCGGAGTATTGTATGCTGATATTGTGAACATGGCAGTGCGCGATAAGATTGCCAGAATGAGGTATCTCCCAGAATCTGATATAGCTAAAATCGATGCACTCAGGGATGAAATAACCCAGGAATTTGATAAACTCATTAAGGGAGAAAAGGCGAAAACAGGAGAAGAAGTGGAAGAAGGTGAGAAAGAGAAGGAGGCGTTCACTGGAGAAGAAAAGGAAGAAGAGGGTAAAAAAGAAGAACCAGAAAAAAAGACACGTCGATCGAGGAGGAAGAAATGATAAAGGAATATAGTAGCATCATAGATGTTTCAGGTCCTCTCTTGCTCGTTGAAGGTGTCGAGGGTGCAAAGTACGAAGAATTGGTAGAAATTTATACGGGAACTGGTGAAAAGAAAAGAGGTAGAGTTTTAGAAGTTAACAGAGATAAGGCATTAGTACAAATCTTTGAGGCATCCACAGGTATCGATGTTCAAAATTGTCGAGTTCGTTTTCTCGGCAGAACACTCCACATCGGTGTATCCAGTGATATGCTCGGCAGAGTATTTGATGGTCTTGGACGACCAAAAGATGGTGGCCCAGAAACTGTTCCTGAGGCAATGCTCGACATCAATGGTGCACCGATAAATCCTACGGCACGTGATTATCCAAACGAATTTATTCAGACCGGGATTTCTTCGATCGATGGCATCAATACCCTTGTGCGTGGACAAAAACTCCCGATCTTCTCTGGGTCTGGTTTGCCGCACAATCGTGTTGCCGCACAGATTGCGCGCCAGGCAAAAGTTTTAGGAAAAGAGGAAGAATTCGCCGTCGTTTTTGGAGCAATGGGTATCACCTTTGAAGAAGCGAACTTTTTTATCCAGGATTTCACGAAATCAGGAGCACTCGAGCGGGTCGTTCTCTTCTTGAATCTCGCTGATGATCCAGCAATTGAACGAGTGTCAACACCGCGGGTTGCATTTACCGTTGCTGAATACCTCGCCTTTACCAAGGGTTTGCACATCCTTGTTCTTCTCTCAGACATGACCAATTATGCTGAGGCACTGCGGGAAATTTCCGCGGCACGAAAAGAGATACCAGGCAGAAGAGGCTATCCTGGTTATCTCTACACAGATTTGGCAAGTGTTTACGAACGCTCGGGTCGAATTAAAGATAAGAAAGGTTCGATTACCTTAATTCCAATTCTCACCATGCCTGAGGATGATAAGACCCATCCGATTCCTGATTTGACTGGTTATATCACTGAAGGTCAGGTTATTCTCTCACGTCCACTCTTCCGGAAAAAAGTTTCGCCGCCAATTGATGTCCAACAGTCACTCTCACGACTCAAGGATAAGGGAATCGGTAAAGGGAAGACACGTGAAGACCACGCTGATTTATTTAATCAATTGATTGCGTGTTATGCACGAGGTAAAGAAGCAGCAGAGTTATCAGTCGTTTTAGGTGAGGCAGCACTGTCAGACCTCGATAAGATCTACTTGAAGTTCTCTCAGAATTTTGAAGAACGATACATTTCACAGCATGAGCACGAAGACAGAACTATAGAAGAGACATTGGATTTAGGTTGGGAACTTCTCCGCGTGATTCCACGAACTGAAATGAAGCGGGTGAGAGATGAATACCTGACGAAATATTATGATAAGGAATAATCGCGAATTGACAATAGTGGATCACAGAGGTTGTTGGATAAATCTTGGAGTACTAAATTCGAAGCACGAAATCCGAAATTCTAAACAATATCTAAAATTAAAAATCCCAAATCAATTGAAAAAATGTTTTGAAAATTTAGAATTGGAATTTGTTTCCGCTTCGTCCCGAGACTCAGCATCGAGGGAGGATTTCGATATTATGCTGAAAATTTCAAAATTTTCAATTTTGTTAAATTTTCGAGCATCCTCCCTTACAGGACCTTGGGCAAAAATCTTATCTCATTTCATTTCTGCGCATGCATCTTGTAGAGAGAAGATTTTGGGGAGAATTTAGATATTATGCGTTTAGATATTCCACCGACCAGGATGCAATTGTTGCGTTTGAAACGCAGAGGTATTGTTGCGCGGCGTGGACACAAACTCCTCAAAGATAAACAAGACGAGTTGATGCGGCAAATTCTCGAACTGGTTAACCGCATTCGAGACCTGCGACTCCGCATTGAAGAGGAATTGAGTGCTGCATTTGGTTATTTCTATTTTGCCTCGAGCAAACAGGCGCCAAAAGCGACTGATGAAGCCCTCTTGGCAACCACCAAGACAATCGATGTTGATTATACTGCAGAGCGAATACTCAACTTGAGAGTTCCAAAATTCTCCCGGAAAATATCAGGTGGCTTGATTGGATATGGATTCTTGGCAACGTCAGGAGACTTGGATCTTGCCCTCTTAAAAATCGACCAGCTCATTGTACGACTCCTCGAGCTCGCTGAATTGGAAAAGACACTGGAACTCCTCGCAACAGAGATTGAGAAGACGCGGAGAAGGGTCAACGCCTTGGAGTATATTCTCATCCCATCAATTGATGAAACGATTAAGTTTATAAAGTTGAAAATGTCTGAAATAGAACGGGGTGACTTAACCCGATTGATGAGGATTAAAGATATTGTGAGGGGGAAATAAGAAGATCTTATTGTCTGATAGTCGAATCGTTGGATTGTCTTATGGTGGGGTGGTACGGGATCAGACTATGGGACAATCAGGCTAATGACAAGGGAGGAGTAATGGTTGAAGGTTTGATTAGTGTTTTAATTCTTGCGTTTGTGACGTTGATCTTTGGGTTAATTAAGGAACTACCACTGATAATAATTCCTCAGATTGTACTAATTCTTGTGGTCATTTATCTACTCATTCGTGTTCGTGTCAAAATTTCACGAGCTGAGAAAGAAAAACTCAGGACAAAGATAGAAGAACTCGAGAAGAAAATCGAGAGTCTAGGGGAAAAATAGGACTGGTATTTACAGTCCTTAACCTCAAATCATTCAGAAAAAAATTAAATAGTGTCTCACATCCCTTACTTAATTAGTAATTATTCTCCTGTATTGAATATTGGAGACCAGTCTGGCGCATTGGCAGTAATGCCGCTGGTCAGTTTTCGTTTACGTGAACCATCCCAGTTCATCGTATAGAGTTCATACCAACCATTGCGGTTTGAGGAATAGGTGATATGGAGGCCGTCTGGAGACCACGATGGTTCTTCATTATTACCATAATAGGTGAGACGGACCGGGCTGAAATCATAGGGATCAGTAATAGCAATCTGTTGCGAGTTGTCTTCATCTCGTGAAACATAGGCGATGATGTCTCCGCGCGGTGACCATGCTGGTGATGTATTGTAACTACCATGAAAGGTGAGGCGTCTGATGTTACTTCCGTAGATATCCATAACATATATTTGGGGATTTCCTGAACGATCTGAGACGAAGGCAATCTCGCGGCTGTTTGGAGAAAATGTTGGTGAGGTGTCGATTGCATAGTTATTTGTCAGCCTGCGTAATTTCTTTGACGGCAGCTCCAAGATGTAGATTTCAGCATTACCGTCCTTGGTGAGGCTCATGCAGATCTTTGTACCGTCTGGTGACCAACATGGCGCAAAATTGAGACCCTGAAAAGAAGAAAGTAATTCAATCTTTTTATTTTCGATATAGAGTGTATAGAGATTTAATCGATCACTATCATAGGTAGAAAATAATATGTGGTCCCTATTAGGCGACCAAGAAGGAAAAAGATTAATATTTCCATTTTTTGTAAGGGGAGTGAAATTGTACCCATCATAATCGATTATCGCCAATTCTTTGCCAGCGGGTGTTTTGTATGAAAAGGTAATTTTTGTTGAGGAAATACCTTTTTCACCAGTTAATAGTTCAATCACATCATCAGCAATTGTGTGGGCAAGACTTCGTGTATCGCCACCGACACCATAGTCTCGTGTTGCAATCTCTTCATGGGATTGGAAATCTTTGAGCGTAATAGATAAGATGCCGTTGTGATAACTCCCTGCCAACAAAATCCCCTGTTCAGTTACTTTATTTGAATCATTTAACAGAAAGGCAGTGTCAGGAAGGATATCAAAGTACAGTGAATAATCTAAGTCATTCCGCAAGATAGATTTGATTCTTCCTATTTTTGTCAACAAGACATCAGTAATCTCACGAGCAGTAAATTGTTCAATGACAAGATTTATTTTTCCACCACCGTAGTCGGTGAGGCGTAAGTACACTTCTTGGCTCATTACCAGAACAAAAAATAGGTTGAAAATAATTAACAGTCGCTTCACGCTGAACGTTTTACGTTTTTTATAGGCGTCGAGCGTCTGACGTCAGGCATATGGCGTGTTTTCATTGCCCACTCAAAAATTCTAGATGCACCTTAAGGTAGTCATCAGAGAATTCATCAGGCAGAGGGGGTAATTTTTTTGCTAACGTAACAGCGTGAATAGTCGTCTCGTTATACAATTCATTGCCTGAGGTTTCTTCCAGCCGTACATTTTGAATTGTGCCATTTGCGTCAACCTCAAAATAGATAATGCTCTTGAGAACGACATCCTTTCCTTTAAAAGGGTTGTTCCAATTTTGGCTAATTTTATTTAAGAGGATGTTGAGGTAATATGAATACGTAAATCCACGACCACTACCCGTGACAATTTTTGGACTGATATCAGGTAATCCTGCCTTGGTCTTTTTTGGTTTTGTCCCAACTTCTTCTTTTTTGGGTGGAGCATCTTTTTTTGGTGGTGCTTTCTCCTCAGTCATTTCTTTTTTGACTTCTTCTTGCGGAGGTTCCTCAACACTCATGATCTTTGGTTGGGGCAATGGTGCGAGGCTTACTTTATAAACGGCAACCTCTGGGAAGGCTTTGAAACTGCTCTGGCTCGCCAGGAAAAGTAGTGCGAAAATTGCGAGGTGTAATACAAATGATAGACCGAAAGAACGATTCATTCTTGGGGTATTTCTGCTACTAACCCCAGCTCCCTCACTCCTGTATTCTTGATTTTGCCGACAATCGATACGACATCTCCGTAGTCAACTTCTCTATCAGCACGGAGATAAACAATGATGCCTGGCGGTTTATTCTTTAAAATCTTCTGGAGTGACGATTCAAAATTGTCGATGGTAACTTTGTCATTGTCGATAAATATATCTTGGTTCTTTTTTATGGTGACTGTAATGCCTTCTTCATCATGGGGAAGAGAAGCATCGGTTCTCGGTAAATTGACATCGATACCAGGAATCATCATCGGTGCTGTGATGATAAATATCACGAGGAGCGTGATACTCACATCAGCCAACGAGGTTATGTTAATGTCTGAAATGATATCTTTTTTCTTCACTACCCGATGCTCGCGAATTCTTTACGGAGGTGTGCAAATATTTCACTGATGAACTTATCCAACTCGGCATCGTAATTGCTCACACGGCTCCGAAAGATATTGTAAAATATGAGGGCAGGGATCGCGACCAGGAGTCCGTATACTGTAGTTATGAGGGCATCAGAAATGCCTGGTGCAACAATGGTAATATGAGCAGAACCACGGGCACGTATATCCAAAAATGCCTCCATGATTCCCCAGACCGTTCCAAGCAATCCGAGGAATGGACTGACACTCACAAACGTACCGAGTGTTGGTAAATGAATTTCTAACGAAGCAATCTCAGTAATTTTAGTCCGCTCCATTGCCAGGCGAATGTTATCAGACAATTCATGTACCAACTGTTTATGACTTCCTTGTTCGCCTGGGTTCACTGATGCTACTGCTTTCAATTTTTTGAATTCTTCGAGGCCGCTCCATAAGATTTTTCCGTATGGGTTATCATTCAAGAGAGAACCCAAATTGCCGAGTGTCTTTATGTCGTGATGAAGATGGTACGTAGAGAGAAATCTATTGCTCTTCCGTTTTACTCCTGAGAAGTTGAATAATTTTTTGAAAAAGATTGCCCATGACCATATTGAGAAGATAATTAATATGATCATAATAATCTGGGCAGCTAAACTCGATTCTAAGAAAATTCTGAATATGTTCATTTCTATTAATTCAGCCTATCTCTGGCAATTGATGCCTCTGGTGATTTAGGGTAATCTCTGATTAACTTATTGTAGTATGTAGTTGCTGTTTTTTTGTCACCTGATTCCTCGTAGATAATGCCCATCTTATAGAGAGCAGTGGGTATCCTATTACTCCCTGGGAATTTATTAATGAGCTGTTGAAATGTGTTGACCGCATCCTGTCGTTTACCGAGCGCATCATGTGATTCACCAATCCAGTAATAGGCATTGTCAGAAAGCGGAGAGTCGGGTTGAACTTCGAGATATGATTGGAATCCTTTTATGGCTTCGGTGTAGTGTCCTTTCACATAGTTGAGGTACGCCGCATCATAGATAAGTTGTGCTTCAGGACTTATTTCAGTTTGTGCTGAATCGCTCGGTGGATACTTAGTAGAGCCGATCTTCGCCTGGATACGTGTGAGCTGTGATTCGGTATCACTCAATCGTGTATTGAGCATTTCGAGCTTTTCGTTCAGCTCATCCATTTTCGTATAGAGGTCAACGTGCAACTGAGACGTCGCTTCGGTTTGCAGTGCGAGCACGCTGTCAAATTTAGAGGTATAGTATCGCAAGCTATCTAACTGCCAGCTCCAATTGCTGAATTGACGACCACTGAAACATCCTGGAGCCATTGACAGCATACAGACAAGTATGCTTAAAACTACTAATGACCAACGTAATTTTGTATTTTTCATGATAGGAAGGTAGACTTTCGCACGTACGTTATGGTAGTTTTTAGAATGCCGAATTCCCTCCCACGATACCTATATCGTGGGAGGGAATCATTATAGCAAATTCTCTAATTATTTTTTTACGACGAACTCACAGCGCCGATTCTTCGGTAAATCATTTGGATCGAGTGGTCTCTCTTCGCCGTAGCTTACGGTCGAGAGGCGTGTTGGGCTGATTCCCAACATCACGAGATAATCGTACGCCGCTTTTGCTCGACGCTCACCCAGGGCGAGGTTGTATTCAGCAGTGCCGATTCTGCAGCAATGTCCTTCGATAATGATATTATTATTAGGATATAGTTTGAGCATCTCAGCGTTCTTTTTGAGCTTATCTGCAGCACTTGCCATGATATCTGATTTATCGAACTCAAAGAAGATTCGCTCCATGGTAAACGCTGGTTTTGGAGGTTCAGGTATTTCTTCAGGAACCTCTTCGATTATAACTTCTTCTTCAACAGGCTCAATTACCTGCTTTTTAGGACACCCCAAAAAAACCACAAAAATCAAGAGTATTGGTAGCGCCAGCTTCAGATACCGCATAGTACCTCCTTTTCTTTTATAGCCGATTATACTAATAATATGGGTACTGTCAAGTAGCAGTAAAGTGTAACTATGGGGTCAGGTCTTTGCTTGACTCACGAATGTTTCGAGTCGCATGGCATCAACTGCATGGTCGAGTCCGTCTAAGGACATGGTAAAGAGTGGAAAGTCTGGGTACTGCTCCTTGAGTGCTTTGAAAATTGTCGTAACGATATTGCCGGGCATGCAGGTAAAGGGCATAACATTAATGACTCCTGAACAATCCTCTTTAATAAACTCTACTGTTTTGCCAATGGTGACTGCTGCTTCACCCTCAAATGAATTATGCAAGTAGTTATTTGCATAGTCTAAGATAGTCGTAACATGAGATTCTTTTTCTAATCCTAATATTCTGTATATTTTGTTTTGGCGCCATTTCATGTAGGTATCGAATAATTTTGTAAAAACTGCCCGGCGATATTGACGGAACCAACCACAATTTCTTACCCTGGTGAAATTCGTATAGAAAAACCATTCAGCGATTGAAGGCAGCGTAATTTCGCAACCGAGTTCCTCGAGCCTCCTGATGAGAAAGTTGTTGCTGAATTTTTGAGAACGGACATAAATTTCACCGACGATGCCGATCTTCGGTTTCTGTACACTACTATTGAGCTCAACTACGTCAAACTTTTCTTTTGCTGTTTTAAGAAGCGGTAGGATATTATTTCCCTTTTCGGTTACTGTGCAGATTTCCTTGAAAATACTATTGTAGATGTGCTCTGTTGTTCCTCTCTTTTTTTCATACGGTCTGATGTGACGGCTCTTCGCTTCCAGACCATCAATCGCACAGATACCATCCCAGGCTGCCATGAGAAATTTCATACCCAGTGACCCTAAGTCATCAAAGAGACTCGGTCCTTGATTCGGTGCGTAGAGTGGAATATGAGAGAGGCCGAGGTCATCAAGAATTATTCTGTGCAATTTATAGTACTGTCCAAAACGGCACGGACCAGACCCTTGAGCCATAAAAAATGCACTGCGTTCAGAATCAAAGCCAGTAGAATTGATCTTTTTCACCATATCACCGGCAGTAATGATTGCGGGTAAGCATTCGCGACCCGAGGTGAATTGTCTTCCAATGCTGATCGATTCTTCATCAGGTGCAGGCAACACCTGGGCATCGATACCAACATGCCGCAATGCACTTGCAAAAACATGGGCGGCATCGCACATATCAGGGATATATATCGTCTTCTCCTTTTTGATTTCACTCTTTGCGGTGATTTTCTTTGGTTTATTTTTACGTACGGCTGCTCTGATGCTGTCAGAAAAAGCCTCGCAGCGCGTAATGAATCCAGCGTCGCCAGAGTGTTCGTCAATTTCGATGAGGAGAAAGGGTTTTTCACCAGATTTTTCCTTAAAGAAATGAATGAGAAACGAATCTGGCCCGCACGAAAAATTTGAGAGGTAAACCCCAAAGAGTCTCTTATCCTTGCTGATCATGTCAGCTGCCGCGAGTATTCGCTGTCCGTAATGCCAGTACATGTTAGAAAAATCATCTTTGATAGATTCATAATTGAGCGGTAAGAAGTCGATCGGTAGTGCTAAAATACCGAGGTCTCTGATCTTTTTAGGTAAATTTAAATTCAGCCCCAAATCATAGCCATTATATGGTCGAGAGCATACGACAAAGGCAACGTCATCAATTTTCTCCAGTACCTCATTACTGATGGAGATAATCTTCTCTCGTATTTCACGTTGATATATCAGCGCCCTATCTATTGCCTGATTTACTTCTTTTTTTTCTTTCCCAAAGTCTTTACCAAAATTAATGAGTTCCTGTTCTACACCCTTTCTGCCGCGGTCAAAATAGAGGTACGGTGAATAGACAGTAATTTCCTCGCCAAAAATTGCCCTGCTCAAATACGGGATGGTCTGGACATACGGACAGACGAGACTGCGATCAAAGTTCTTATCCTGAGGAGGCATGCTGATAACACTCGGAATAAAGAATTGATTGATGCCCCTGTTGAGTAAGCTGCGAATGTGGCCGAGTGCGACCTTGACCGGTAAACAGGTATCTGCACTTGAAGCTTCAGCACCTTGTTCAATAATTGTGCGGGTTGTTTCTTCAGAGAGAACAGGCTTGAATCCAAGTTCAGTCAAAAATTTATAGAAGAAGGGAAAGAGCTCGTAGAAAATGAGGGCTCGAGGAATACCAATTTCAGTGCCGGTAGGTGCTTCGGTTTTGAAGAAAATTTCATTTCGTATTTTGAAGAGGTCAGGTAATGTGTGGTGAACCTTTCTTTCTTTTTCTTCATAGCGCTCACACCGTCCACCATAAAAGATATCTCTTTCAGCCTCGATGGTTATTTTATTTACTTCGCATTCATTGCTGCAGTGCTGGCAGATAAAGGATGACGATGTGTACGATTTGGAAGCCAGATTAAATCCTCTGAAACTGGTTTTCTGTACACCATGGTCACGTACTAGTAAGGCGATACCAATCGCGCCGGTTACATCATAATTAGGCGGAACGAGGATTTCTTTTTTCAAAACCTCTTCAAATGCTGATACAACGGATTTATTTGCTGCAACACCGCCCTGGAAAAATATCTTTTTACCGATCCGCTTGCTCGCTACAACCCGGTTGAGGTAATTAAAGACGATTGAATAGCCCAATCCAGCCAGAAGATTTTCTCTTTCTGTTGTATCACTCTGGTGATGGATGACCTCAGAGCCAATAAACACCGTACACCGTTCACCAAGATTGATCGGCGATTGTGCCCTGAGCGCCATATCACCGAACTCCTGTAGCTTGACGTCCAATGCTTGTGCCTGCTCTTCTAAAAATGAACCTGTGCCAGCTGCACACACCTTATTCATCTCGAAATCAATGATCGTCTTGTTTGAGAGGCTGATAAACTTCGAATCCTGACCACCAATTTCAAAGATGGTATCAACCTCAGGGTCAATCTCAATAGCTGCGCGCGCCTGTGCAGTGATTTCATTTTTTATGATATCAGCACCAATAAATTCTCCCACCAGGTAACGTCCAGAACCAGTTGTGCCTGCTCCGACAATCTCAATTTTTTCACCGACTTCCTTTTCTAATTCACGCAAGCCTTGTAGCACGACCTCAATAGGTCGACCTTGAGTCCACAGGTACCGACGCGCAAGGACAGTTCCCTCTTTATTAATCAGAACCAAATTTGTTGAAATCGAACCAACATCAACACCGAGGTATGCTTGCATCTTTTGTGTTGGAGGATGTGAGCATGTTATTGGGTGCCATTTTTCATGGCCATTGAGCGGTGGTAGACGGCTAATAATTTTTGGTTTGGATAACCACTGTTCGAACTCAGCAAGCCCGCGATACTTCTCTGTAGTCTGTTCTGTGCGTGCCCTGAGTACTGCACCAATTGCACCAATGCAGTTGTGGTGTTCTGGTATGATGAGTTCATCTGAAGTAATGTTCAAAATTTTTTGGAATGATTCGACCATCCCCTGGTTCGCCGCAACACCACCGACAAATGCGACCGGTGTGGATATTTCTTTTCCCTTTGCAATGACGCTCTTAAAATTTCGCGCGAGGG
>LJNI01000039.1 GCA_001303225.1 candidate division TA06 bacterium DG_78
AGACAGGTGAGAGCGGAGTGTTTGCTCTTCTTGCTGTGTTGTCTCTCGGTCAAGACTCTTTTGTATCAGTTTTTCGATATCTTTGTGCTTCATCACTATGTAATACGTATCAGCTCGGCAAAAGTTTCACCCAGCTCATGTCATTATGGGCTGGGTTCATCTATTCTCATGGACCAGCTGTTGCAGCTTTTTCCGTGCTCGATGCAGCCGGGTTTTTATTGTGGTGACTGGAAGTTTCACAATTTCGCTGATTTCCTGGTAAGAGTACTCTTCTTTATGGAAGAGGATAACGATTTCACGATCTAAAGCAGGTAATTTTGTTAGGGCTCGTTCGATTTTCTCTAATTTTTTCTTTTTTTCGTAATCATAGACAAAATCATCCTTAATTGCATGTTTTTCATCAAAATATTCATACTCCTGCTTATTTTTTCTGTAGAAATCTATCACCAAATTGTGCGCTATGGTGAATAACCAGGTAGAGAACTGTTTGGTTCGATCGAATCGATGCAGAGCTTTAAAACACCGAATAAAGGTATCAAATGTAAGGTCTTCAGCATCATGGTAATTTCTCACCATGCGGTATACATAACTGAAAATCCTTCCTTTATATAGATTCAGGAGTTTTTGACAAGCATGCTCATCACCATCACAAGCACGCTCAATTAAATCAATGTGTCCAATCTCCTCTTTCATTTATTCGATTATACTAGACACTATTATTTTTTGTTTCTCACTCTTTTTTGGATTGCAGGACTCGTCAATTCCCGAAATGCATCAGCAGCAATCCATTGAGCGCTCTTCGAATCTATTGTCTGAATCTGTGTGGCGGTCTCGATTGCCCTTCTGTTTAAAAATTGATTGCGTTTACCGATCTGCCGTAGTGCCCAGTTGACTGCTTTTTTGACGTAATTTCTGTTATCTATCGACTCCCTCGATATTACTGGTAAAAATGCTAAAAATTTTTTGTCATCGGCTTTTTTATCGTGAACAGATAACCATGCAATTAATGAAAACCCAGCCCTCTTTACAAAGGGTTCGCTTCGGATACTCCATTCCACTGCTTTTTTATAGGCAAATTGCGTTTTATCAAAGAGATGACCACAACAGTGATCACACACATCCCAAGAATCAATGTCAGTCACCCACTGCTCCATCTGTTTTTCAGAAACGAGTTGTGGATCGTCAATTGAGGCAGCGAGTATGCGAGCGTCACGTATGCCAGTTTTCCAGAGCTTTTGAGCTAATTGGTGGTCTCTTCCGATTTCCCATGCCATTTTTCTCAGTGTAGTAACCGATATCCCGTAGTTCTTTTTAGGATTGATTCCATACCGTGCCATTCCTGCAACTGCCTCAGGATTGGCTGATGATTTTAATTTTTTTATGATGGTAGTGTATACAACTTTTGACGGCGGCTTTGACATGTACGTAGTATACATAATTTTCAATAAGGTGCAACCATTCAGTAGTCAGGTCGATTAATCGGAGGAATTTACTGGTGTGCAATATCTTCTATTTACCAGTTAACCTTATGGGTATTAATGTGTCATAAGATTAGAGGCAAGCACTATTGCTTCCGAGCGTGTGGGGAGGTAGTTATGGTAGTAAACACTTTTATAAACATACCAATTTTGGCAATATGAATAATAATGACCCCGTGAGGATAATCTCACTATGCATGTTTCCATATTCCCTCCTATGGAAACAGGGTGGATATACCGAGCGGGGTCGCCTATTTTTCGATTGATAAGTGGCGTGTTGTTAATACTATAAAAAAGGAGGTGATAATGGATTACGGTTTCGTAAAAGAAAGGTTTTCATTATGGATTATGGTTATAGAGGTTTGTTAATGTAGATAGCTCTGATACTAATAATCGGCGGCGTAGCTTACTTTATTATCAGAGGACAGAAATCAATACCAAAAGAGGATGAAGAGACGCCACTGGAGATACTCAAAAAGAGGTATGCAAAGGGAGAAATCTCAAAACAAGAATTCGAGAAAATGAAAAAGGATTTAAAAGGTTCATTACGTTGCTTTTGAATTACAGAAGAATTAACAAAGAAAAAATTTTATCTGCAAGACGATATTAGCACCAAAATAAGATGATTGTCGTATGTTTTGTCTATTCCTGCAACAGCTGATAGCTAATTCACTTCAATTTCAACATCTTTCGTACAATACCAGATCTGTCTGTCTTTAGTCTATAAAAATATACACCCGCACTCACATATTCACCAGACTCATCCTTACCGTCCCATGTAACAGTGTACGTTCCGGAGCTAAATTCCTTATCCACTAGACTTCTCACACGCTGACCTGTGACGTCGTATACAACAATGGTTACATTCAGGGGGCTATCGGTCTCTCTGTTTGGTATCTGGAATTTGATTTCAGTCATCTGACTAAACGGATTGGGACAGTTGGGATAGAGCATGAGAGAATGAGGATTAAGCTGCTGAGTTTCTTTTTGCTCTTTTACTGTGACCGCATTCACATAAAAATTCCAAGTACTGTCGGTTGAATTGCCTTCACGATCAGAAACCACGAGCATAAGAGTATACGTAGTGTCATCCAAATCCTCAGCAAGATAAGAAATCATTGTATCAGTAACCACGGCGGACAGGGTATCATCATTCATAGTCAGATCTGTACAAGACGTATCAATTCCCACTCCTCCAGGATTATCTTGATAATATGCGTAAATTACAACACTGTCTGTTTCAATCGTATCTTCAGGAGTAGGAAAAAGAATTGATATTGTGGGCGGAGTAGTATCGGCCTCCATATTTATATCTTTGAAGACAAACAATCCACCAGTATATTGAGACCCAACTATGATTTCGTCTCTGGAATCGCCATCAACATTTGCCGCTGACGTATTCCCCCATAATCCATGACCAACACCAAAAGCATACGAGTATACAAATTCATATTGATCATTACCAGTACACCTGTAAACATGCCATTGATCATATGCAGTTAATACCAGTTCTTGTTTTGGTCCGAAGGAAACATTTCCTGTGGTTACATTCGCAAGGACTCCTGATCCTAGACCAGGGATTATTGTGTCCCAAGAAATGGTAAAACTATCATCCGCCGCTCTTTCGAAAATAGCGAAGTAATCGTTATTGTCGGTATTTCCTCCATATATAATTTCAGGCAATCCGTCGTTATCCACATCGTCACCATGAGTAGATTGACAATTCAGTTGTTGCCAGTCATATTCCCAAACTTCTGAGTATATATTATCTCCTTGATTTTCGAAAACCTGTATTATATTCCCATCCATCGCTGTAAACTCCATTTTGCCATCTTGATCAAAATCACCCACGGCGCGGTTTCTCCCATTATAGCTGTAGATAGGAGAGGCAAAAACTGAATCAAATTGATTATCACCGATACATTCATATATTTTAATACGATAAGTAGTGGGACCAGTACATTCACGAATTAAAATCTCCTTATTGCCATCCTGGTCTAAATCTACTATCTGCCCATGATAATGAATATTCATGGGTAATACATGAGACCAAGTTAAAGCTGAAGGATATGAAGTACTGTCTACACTTTCATAGACTCGAATAGAATCTTTGTATTGCGTGAGCACCTCGGTCTTATTGTCTCCATCAATATCTCCAATATCAAAAATTGGTAAAGAATCACCAATAGTCCAGACCGAATCGAATTTTTGTGTTCCTGGATTATATTCGTAGATGATTAGTGGATATAAACCTGGCTGGAATATTTCATAAATAATTTCCATTAAACTATCATGGTCGCTATCTCCGATAACAACAGGACCTCCAGAATTGGGTCTAGAAAGAGAATCTACTATCTGGAAATCAACACTATCACGGCTATAAACCATGCCTGGTGACACTCGGGCAGGAGATTTTACCGAAAGATTATTTACATCTTCTCTAAGATAACCTTTAAATTCAAAAGTACCATCATTTCGATTTGAAGTATATTTTGCTAAAATTGGTTCGCTCATTTTCTGGTCTTTTGTAAATACTCCATCTGTTTCCTCGCTATGTATTTTTACCCTTAGAGATGCAGGATTTTGTGCAGATCTTTTTCCATGCAGAAATAGAACACATAGGATAACTGCTAAAATCAATATCGCAATTCTGGGCGGGAATATTTTTTCCCATATCTTCATTTTTACCTCCTTTGTTTCATTAATTTTACTTAGTAAAAAAACCTTCCTTATTTCTCGCATATAATGCATTGACCGCACTAAAAACTGCATGTCGGTCAGGTCGGTTTAAATAACTTTTTTTAAAAGATTCATATTTTATCTTATCAACCACATCCTTAAATATAACAATACATTTCTCATAATGATTTAATGCCTCGTAATATTCTCTATATTTCTCGGAAAATCTACCATATTCAAAATAAACTTTCCAGAGAATCTCGGGACAACCGATCTCTTCAACAATACCTTTCGCTTCATCTAATATTTTAATAAACTCTACCTTTGACAACCTACTCTGTTTGAGTTCATTTTTCACTTTAATCAACAACGCTTCAGCATATAAATCCTTTGTACCCATCTTTTTCGCTAAATTTTCTGCCTTATTGACAATCTTAATACTTTCCACATACTTACCTTCATGGTAATGAAGTTCTGCGAGTAAAATAAATAACTGAAGTAATAGTGGTTTCATCCCTAATTCTTTAGCCATTTTTATTCCTTGCTTACAATAATCCTTTGCTGAAGCATAATCTTCCATTATTTTGTAAATTTGACACAACAAAATGTAATTTTCAATCACAATTCGTCTCATTTCGAGAGTATTTGCCGTCCTTAGTCCATCCTTTATATATCTCCTTGCTTTTGAAAATTCACCAATCTCCATAAATACTGAACCAATTTTAGTGAATGAATTGGCAAGACAAAGGTGATGATTCGTATTTCTTGAAATTCTCAATGACTTTCTATAGAAGTTAAGGGCTGACATATAATCTCCCATCGCCTGGTATACTTCGCCAATACACTTTTCCATATTAGATTTACTGGCATTCCAACCCATAGTGTTATAAATCTTCAATGATTTTTCAAAATAATCTTTTGCCCTTTTATATTCACAGAGTTGCAGAAAACAACGGCCTATGCCCCCAAGTGAACGACCTATACGAGAAGCGATACCAATTTTTCTTGCAATGGAAAGTGCTTTTTGATAATACTGTAATGCCCTCGCATAATTTCCTTTTTCTCTTAAAAAATCTCCAGTCGTGGATAACCCCATCGATATGCCATGTTGGTCTCCTATCTTCTCCAATATTCGTATTGATTTCTGATAGTAAATGAAAGTTTTCTTAAAACCAAACTTATCACGATAAACACGCCCAAGATTATTTAAAACCGTGGCAACACCATACTCATCTTTCACCTTTTTGTAACACGTGTAAGATTTTTTATAATAAGAAACAATTTTTTCATAATCTGGTTTTCTACCATAATACCCTTTAGTTCTTTCAATAATCCCCATAGTATTATACACGCGGGCTTGCAACTTTATTGCTTGTTTTCCTTTTAACCCCTTCACGAGTTTCAACGCATCAAAATCAAACCTACGTGCATTCTTGTAATCTCCTTTCGCTAAGTATAGTCTGCAAATGTACGCATTGATATTTGCCTCTAAAAGGGTTTTCAATCTACTTCCCTTCATCTTCTTCAGAAGTCTCATTCCCCTCTGGTAAATATGTGATGCCTCATCAAGCCGTCCTTTCTTCACATAAAATGTACCGAATTCGAGAATAATATCAATTTTTTTGTCAATTGGTCCAACCTCTATGCTTAATGCTTCATTACCATGTTCAACCATATCATCATAGAAACCGACAGTAGCCCCCATATGTACTAGTTTTTGTAAGATGTCAAATCGTAAACTCGGATTCTTATCACTCAAAAGTTCAAGTGTACTCTTATAAAATCTAATTGCCTGTTCATTGGCGTACCGCTCTCGGCACTTTTTTGCTGCTCTGATGCCATATCGTACTCCTCTTTTATGGTCTCTTGCGTTAATAAAATAAAATGCCAAATCCTCAACCACTTGCTCTAAGTTTCTTTTGTTAATATTCTCTAGAACTTTACCTACGTTATAATTCAACCTTTTTTTGTTTCGGGGACTTAATCGTTTATTTAACGATTCCTGGAGTGTCGTATGATAAAATTGAAAGGTATTACCTTTCTCAATTAAAACCTGTTTTCTTGTTAAATTCCATAGGGTACGTGATAACTCGGTATCATCTAACTTGTTCAATCGTTTCATTACATCGTATGTAAATCCTTTGAGAAATATCGCCGCATAGTTAAGAACCTTTTGTGAATTAATATCTAAATCCTTTACTCTCTTTAAAATTATGTCTTCTATCGTTTCAGGAATTACTATTTGCTTGAAATCTTCTATTCTCATGGGTTCGCCAATACTCACGCCTCTCTTTTGTAACAGTGTCCTCATTATCTCTTCGACAAAGAATGGATTACCTCCACTCTTTGTCATGAGATACCGGACGAGTTCGGGGGAGTTAGAACCGCGTGTTATTGTCGAATCTAAAAATGAATAAAGGTCTTTAAATTTTAAGGAACTGAGTCCAACTTGATTAAAGCATCCATCATCTTTTAAATTGCGTATCATTTTTTGGAGGGCTTGATTTTCTTCCAACTCCTGTTCACGAGCGGTGCCACAAATGAAAATATTGCTTTCAGCAATATTACGGCTAAGGTATTCTAAAAATTGCGTGCTTAGATCATCGGCCCAGTGCAGATCCTCAAGCAATATAACGATTTCACCAAGCATTGTGGCACAATATCCAATCAACTTAGAGAGTGCCTCAAAATTTCTCAATTTTTCCTGTTGGGGCATTAGAGAAGCAAGTCTCGGCACATTTTTTTTCAAATGTCTATCTGGTATATCGGGAAATATTTTAAAGAGAACAGCAAACGTAGTCTTCAACTTACTGGACCGGGACAAGTCAACTTCATCCATCATATAATTAATCAGTTCTTTAAAAATATCATAAAATGGCTCTAATGCCTGAGTAGTATCTCTGTGGACATAGCCGATGAAATTATGGCTGTGCTGCAATTGGACAAATATTTTAAACTCTTTTAATAACCTGCTCTTGCCAATACCTGCATCTCCAGTTACCAAAACAACCTTGCCTTTACCGTTCCGCGCTTGCTCATACAGCGACTGTAACATCTCCATCTCTTTATCACGACCGACAAAGCGACTACTCATAAGATATCCCTCAAGCGTTTTCTCGGTTTCAAGCTCAAATTTCAAGTGGCTGAGCTTGTTTATCTCTTCGATTATCTCATTGGCACGACTAAAGCGTGCAGCAGGTTCAATAGCAAGTAATTGCATGATTAATTGTTCTGATTGTTTCGGCATGTTGGTAACGATGTTCGATGGTAATGCTGAGCTACGTTGTACTCTTTGTTGAAGAAGAGTGACAAAGCTTTCCTTCTTTCCGCGAAATGGCTTGCGCGTAAAGATCTCATATAACAATACACCTAAGGAATAGAGATCAGTTCTGTGGTCGACTGCCAATCCCTTTATCACTTCAGGCGCAATGTAAGGAAACGTGCCTTTAATCAGTGCACCACCTTTTATACGTTGCTCACCAGTAAGCCCGAAGTCCATAAGCTTGACACTGTTTTCGCATGACTTGTGGATAAGAACATTACTAGGTTTTATGTCGTAATGAATTAAGCCTTTGGAATGGATATATTCTAAAACACGACAGAGCTGTACAATCAAAGGAAATACCTTTTTATAGTCTAACCTTTTTGTTGCTTCGAAAATATCCTGACCATCAATATATTCCATGGTAAAATAGCATCTATCGTCCTTGAGGCTTCCGAAATCATATACTGAACAGAGATTTGGATGGTGTAGTCTAGTGAGTAATCTAAATTCTCTTTTAAAACGTAGTACCGCCTCAGATGAGGTTTTCTGCTTATACAAAATTTTTAAGGCGATAATTCTCTTAGTTTTTAAATCCTCAACCCTGTAGACAACTCCTGTAGCACCAGCACCAAGTTTCTTCAAAATTGTATAACGGTTGTCAATTATTGTTCGTTTCATAATCTGGCTCTATTTTAATTATAACTTACGGAGATATTTTGTCAAGATACCACAACTGAATGATCAATAATGAATAATACTATTATGAAGTGGGACTAATCTACTACCCTTTTGGCCAGAGATAGAAAGAACCGGTGATAACAATGGCAGAGTTCTTGCATATTTTTGCTTTTAAATGGCGAACGGCTTGTTTTACCGATGGTTCGATAATAAGATTTTTTTGATACTTTTTTGCTATTTTGTAAACATCACTCGGGTCCATCCCCAATGGATTGCCTATTGGTACAAGCACAACCTCTCTCGCCTGAGGAAATATATTTTGTAAACAATAGCCTATAGTCTTATTTTTTTTACAACCGAAGATTAAAAATACATTTCTTGTCTTGAGGAAGGCAAGGTTTCTATCTAATGCCTCAAAGGAATCTTGATTATGAGCACAATCATAGATTATCAAGGGTTTATGAGAAACGATTTCAAATCTGCCGTGTAATTCTGTTCTTTGAATACCTCTCTTTACAGCAATTGGTTCGATATGAAACCCCATCGTTTTCAACTCACTCAATACAGCTAAAGCGATGAGGAGGTTTTCAATCTGGTGTGTTCCAGTCAGAGGTAAGAATGCATTGAATGTACCAATCTCACCGGTAATCCTCACATGACTACCCCTGATCGATTCTTTCATTACGTTAATAGTATGCTTATCCTCAGCGAATATAATGGACGTTCTTCTTAGATTCACAATTTTTTTCAGAACTTTTGCTGCACTCGGGCGTTGATGAGTTGTAATTAATCTAATTCCTTTTTTAATGATACCTGCTTTTTCCTGAGCAATTTGAGATAATGTGTTACCTAGTGATTGGGTGTGATCATAACCGATTTTTGTGATAACTGATACCAAAGGAGTCGTTGCATTCGTTGCGTCGAGCCTGCCTCCAAGTCCGACTTCGAAAATCGAAAAATCCGTTTTCTTTTTTAAAAAATAGAGAAAGGCGACAGTTGTCAGCACTTCAAAAAATGTCCGAATCCCCCTTTCTTTTCGGATGTGGGGTTTCATATAATCTATGTGTGTTCCTAATTGTTTTCTCGAAATATTGATATTATTGACTTTTATTCTTTCATATACTTTTTCGAGATGGGGTGACGTATATAATCCAACTCTGTAGCCATTAGCTATTAAACATGAGTTAAGGATTGCTGCAGTAGAACCTTTACCTTTTGTGCCTCCGATGAGTATTGTATTTTTTAATTTCCTATGGGGTGCGTCTATTCTTAGTAGGAATTTAACGTATTTCTTAAGACTGTAGTTATAACCGTGCCTCTTCTCATAATCAATTAAAGAGTCTAAAAACTTCTCAGGATTCACATTCGCCTAACATTTTCAGTTTTAAGGCGATATCAATTGCTCGAGCTGAGTGGGTTAGTGCTCCTACAGATATAAAATCTGCACCACAATTGGCAAATTCTTCGATAGTGCTGAGATTGATACCACCACTTATTTCAATTTCCACGTTAGTAGTGCTCTTTCGCACTATTTCGACGCAGCGTTGTATCTGGTGTAAGGTCATGTTGTCGAGCATCACTCTATTAACCTTTAAACCAAGCGTTTCTTGCAACTCATCAAATGTCCTCACCTCGACTTCAATAAATGTCCTCTTCTTTTTTTCTCTCACCGCATTAACCGCATTAGTAATACTGCCTGCAATCTCAATATGATTGTCTTTTATCAAAACCATATCATAGAGACCGAAGCGATGGTTGTAACCACCTCCTACACGTACTGCATACTTCTCAATAATCCGTAGCCCAGGTAATGTCTTCCGTGTGTCTAATATTTTGACATGACCTGCTGTTGCACTGACAAATCTTTTTGTCAGTGAGGCAATTCCGCTCAGATGTTGCAGAAAATTAAGAGCAGTCCGTTCTCCCTTAAGACAAGCATGAGCAGATCCAGTAATAGTAGCGATGGTCATTCCTGCAGAAAATGCATCACCATCATGCATCTTTTTTTGAAAATCAATGTGTTCATCAATTTCTTCAAATACCATTTGGGCAAGGTCGATGCCGCATAAGATACCATCTTCTCTGGGAAATAATATGCCCAACGTTCGTGCGCTCTCGTGTACAATAGTGTTTGTTGTAATATCTCCTCTGCCAATATCTTCTTTTAAGGAAGCCTTTACTATTTTACGGAATTGCCGTAATTCTTTATTTCTTCGAATAATTTTTCTGACGATGTTTCCTCCCTTCGCTCCGCTCCAGTTTACGTTTAAGTTGTTTTATTTTATCGCGTATTTCCGCAGCACGCTCGAACTCGAGCAACGACGCTGCATCTTCCATCTCTTTATAGAGTCGTCCGATTTCGTCGATACTCAGTTCCTCCTTGTGGTCATATTTTGTTATACGATCAGCAACCGATGTTGCTTTCATAATCTCGTCGTGCGTTTTTACTATGCTCTTAGGTGTAATGTTGTATTTTTTATTATATCTAATCTGTTTATTTCTACGTCTGTCCATCTCTTTGATTGCCCTCCGCATGGAGCTTGTGATTTCATCCGCATACATTATTACTTCACTACGGACATTTCGTGCTGCTCGTCCAGCAGTTTGAATTAATGAACGTTCACTTCTCAAAAATCCTTCTCGGTCTGCATCGAGGATAGCAACGAGTGCGACTTCTGGCAGATCGAGTCCTTCTCTTAAAAGATTAATGCCGACGAGCACATCATATTCGCCGAGCCTCAGTCCCCTCAGAATTTCAACACGTTGAATCGCATCAATTTCAGAGTGCATATATCTCACCCTTATCCCGATCTCGTTGAGGTACTGCGCAAGATCTTCAGCCATCCTTTTGGTGAGTGTCGTGACAAGGACTCGCTCTCTACTATCTACCCTCATTTGAATCTCTCCGATTAAATCATCGACCTGATTTTTTGCCGGCTTGATTGTGACCTTAGGATCTACAATGCCTGTAGGTCGAACAATTTGTTCAACAACACGGCGTTTAGATTTTTCTACTTCCCATTCAGCTGGCGTTGCAGAGATACAAATTGCCTGGTTGATGAGTGATTCGAATTCAATGAATTTAAGTGGTCTATTTTCTAATGCCGAAGGTAATCGAAAACCGTATTCAACGAGGTTTGCTTTACGCGAGTGGTCGCCTTCATACATACCGTTAAGTTGAGGAATGGTCACATGGGATTCATCGATAATCATTAAATAATCCTTTGGAAAATAATCTATCAAGCAAAATGGTCGTTCTCCGGGTTCCCGGCCTGAGAGGTGCATGGAATAGTTTTCGATGCCTGAGCAGTAACCCAGTTCTACAAGCATCTCTATATCAAAATTTGTTCTCTGTTGTAATCTCTGCGCCTCCAATAGTTTCCCTTGGCTCGTAAGGGTTTTAATTCGTTCGCCAAGTTCAACCTTGATATTTTTAACAGCCTCTTCAATCCTCGGTTGGGTTGTAATAAAGTGCTTTGCCGGAAATATTATAATATTGTCCAGTTCTTCTTTAACATGACCCGAGGTTGGATCAAAAATTTGGATTTTTTCGACCGTGTCATCGAGCAGCTCGACGCGTATTCCGTACTGTTCATCTGCAGGATATATATCAACAATATCACCACGCACTCGAAATGTTCCCCGAGAAAATTCAATATCATTTCGCTTGTATTGAATTGATACTAATGAATCGAGCAATGAATCTCTTCCTTTTTCTTTTCCTTTTTCTAAAAAGACAACCAGTTCCTTTACTTCATCTGGCGAACCGATATTATAAATACAGGAAACTGATGCAATAATTATGACGTCGCGTCGCGAAAGTAGATTAGAAGTAGCCCGGAGCCTAAGTCTTTCAATTTCTTCATTTATCGATGCGTCCTTTTCTATGTAGAGATCGCTCGCTGGCACATATGCCTCAGGCTGATAGTAATCATAATATGAAATAAAATATTCAACTGCGTTGTCAGGGAAAAATGATTTGAGTTCACTGTATAACTGTGCTGCTAACGTTTTGTTATGGGAAATGACGAGTGTTGGTTTTTGAACTTTTTCTATCACATTGGCGATCGTAAACGTTTTGCCTGAGCCGGTTACACCTAAAAGTGTTTGAAATTTATAGCCCTTCACGAAACTGTCAACCAAGCGCTCAATTGCATTTGGTTGATCACCTTTTGGACTAAAATTTGAGTGGAGTTTAAGTTTCACGTCTTAAAATACGGTACGATTTTGGATCGATAGATAACCGTAATACTTGCGAGTCAGCAATTAGTTTTTCACCACTCAGTAAATCGATATACACACCATCCCAGGCTGGAACTCTGACGAAAGATTGTGCGTCACTAGAGTTTAATACAACAATCAAACCCCCACGGTCATACGCGTACACTTTGTTGATATCATTCACGTAGAGGGTGAAGAAATGTTTTTGCGAGATTTGAGGATTCGTTTTCCGTATTTTAATGAGTTCCTTAATTTCATTAAGTAACTCACGATTTTGCGCTTCAGTATCCCACGTAAAACTGCCGAGGTTAAGACGCGCAGATTCAGACATACCTACTTCATCTCCATATACGATGACAGGTGATCCACAGAAGGTGAAGATGAACGCAAAGAGGTTTTTCACGATAGATCCTTTTGCGATGTGGCAGATTCTTCTATCATTGGTCGAAAGAGTGATTTGATTTATGCAATTAGACTGTGGTGGGTTGAAGAACAAAAGATTTCGTAGACTACTGTCAAATTCACTTGTCGTTATTGTGTTTTGGATAAAATATTTTATTATTAAATCAGTTAATGCCCAATTTGGGCAACCGTCAAAACCCTCACCTTTCACGGGTAATGAACCACTTCCAAGTAAGAGAATATCTGGATATTTTGATTTTAAATGCTGACGTACTATCTTAACAAAATCGGCATCAATTGTTTTACTCTCACCAATATAGAAACCATCAAACCCAAAACGCTTCCAGTAATCCAAATAACTGATGAGATAGTTGATAACTTCAGAATTATGTAAATTTAATTTAGGAAAACGGTAATCTGAACGCCAACACTCGTAGTTTGGCGGTGATGTTGTTATTGGTATTTCATCTATTATGTACCAATCAACATACTTTGACAACGCACCTTTGTTGACAATATCCGTAAATACAGGAAAATCGTTACCAGTGTGGGTGAATGTAACATTCAAAACAATTCTTTTATCCTTCTTGTGTACTTCATCAATGAGTGTTTTCAAATCGAGCGTATCACCAAATGAAGGGTCGAGCGTCATATAGTCGATCGGATCTAATTTATGGTTAGACAGTGCACTAAAAATTGGCTGTAACAGTATGATATCAGGATTGAGTGAGTCTATGTAAGCAATTTTTTGTCGTATGCCCGGTAAATCACCACCATACGGACGCCAATTTTCTGGTTTTTCACCCCATGTGAGTTTATTGAGTGGATCATTCGTGAGGTTACCATTGTAAAAACCATCCGGGAAGATAGTATAATACGTTTTTCCAGAAGCCCATCGTGGAGTTTCAAATAGTGGAGCCTTGGCTTTAAATGTACCAGAAACAGGAAATTTTATCGTATCTTGTGCACTCCTTAAGATAAAGTGATAGGTGAGTGTTGTGTCGAATCTATTCAGATTAGCCACAAAATATTCAAATTGCTCTTCTTGATGTATGATCTCCATATTTACAGATTGAGAGTCAATAACGATATCTGCTTTGATAACACTACCTCTTTTTGTTTTTAGTGTTATCTGTCCGGCAACCGGATTGACATAAAGGATATCGTTTGGATTATGAAAAACAGCGTTGACATCAATCGCTCTTACGAGCTGTATCCAGCATAATGATGTTATTACAATATTTACTAACCGTGTCATATGTAAATTTTACATAGATAAGATTACGTGTCAACATCATGGTTGAGCAGAGAAATAGACTTAAGTAGCTATCGCCTTCGAGTCTTGACAACTTTAGATTATTCACTATAATCAGGGTGATGGAAGACGTGTCGCATCAAAAGGGGATGAAACTCGACACATTTCCAACACCTGACGAAATTGTATCTCGCCTCGATAACTATATTATTGGACAGTCTGAAGCGAAAAAGGCAGTTGCAATTGCCTTACGTAACCGATGGCGTAGACAGCGGGTGATTGGTCAGATAAAAGACGAGATATACCCTAACAATATCATACTCATTGGCCCAACCGGTGTTGGCAAGACTGAGATCGCCCGCAGGTTAGCCGGACTTGCACACGCACCGTTCATCAAAGTTGAGGCATCTCGTTTTACAGAGGTTGGCTATGTGGGTAGAGATGTTGAATCAATGGTACGTGATCTTATTGAGATTTCAGTCAATATGATCCGTCAAGAAAAAAACAAGCTGGTAGAAGAGAAGGCAAAACAATTTGCAGAGGAACGGATTCTCGATATTCTCTTACCAATGCCGTCCAAACTGAACCGCGAGAATAAAGCTGCTCCTGTGAGTGGATTAGATAAAACAACGAGAGACAAAATGAGGGCCCGGCTACGTCAGGGTGCACTCGATGAGCGCATTGTTGAACTCCAGGTATCACGGGCTAGTATTCCGTTTGTTGAAGTGTTTAGTCAAGCGGGTGTTGAGGAGTTAAGTGTTGCACTCGAAGATGCATTTGGTGGTAAATTGCCGAAGAGAAAAAAGAAACGAAAAATGCCAATCAAAGAAGCACTCCGCTATCTTCAGAATGAAGAAGCCGAGAAGCTTATTGATATGGATGAAGTAGTCAATGAAGCACGTAAAAGAACCGAACAATCGGGTATTATATTCGTTGATGAAATCGATAAAATTGCG
>LJNI01000040.1 GCA_001303225.1 candidate division TA06 bacterium DG_78
AGTGGAATACACGGAGCCAGACAACTCACACAGAGATTGCAGAGGGAGATTACAGATTTGAAGTTCACTATCGGAAAAGAAACTATTTCAATAACTGCGAGCATTGGAATTTCTACATTCCCAATTGAGAAAATTGTCGATAGTGAAAATATTATAGTTGAGGCTGACCATGCACTTTTTGTTGCCAAAAATAAAGGTGGAAACCAAATTGCGGTATTTGGTCTACGTAAAGAAGACAAGATCGGTGAAGTCAAACTCATCGGGGATGCTCAAGCGATAAGCGAGGTGAGGAGGACTGTATTGAGACTCGCTAAAACTGATGCGACAATCTTAATTACTGGTGAGACAGGTACTGGAAAAGAACTCGTTACCAAAATAATTCATGAGGAGAGTACGAGGGCAGACAAGCCATTCATTGTGGTACATTGTGGAGCAATACCTGATAATCTCTTGGAGAGCGAGCTCTTTGGCTATGAGAAGGGTGCATTTACAGGTGCCTACAGGCAACATAGGGGTAAATTTGAAGTCGCTCAGGGAGGAACGATATTCCTCGATGAAATCAGTGATTTACCTTTGTACCTCCAGATCAAAATTTTACGAGCGATTGAGCAAAAGGAAATTGATCGAATCGGCGGTAAGACACCGGTCAAGGTTGATGTGAGGGTGATCGCGGCGACTAATAAAAATCTAGAAGAGGAGGTTCAAAAAGGTAATTTCCGTAAAGACCTCTTTTATCGGTTGGGCGTTGCATCCGTCAATTTACCACCAATAAGAGAACATACCGAAGACATCGAACCGCTCAGTTCATATTATTTAGATCAAATGAACAAACGATACAGCAGGAAGTTTAAGGGTTTTACCAAGGATGCGATAAAGGCAATGATGAAGCATCCGTGGTCTGGAAATGTCCGCGAACTCATCCATCGTATTGAGCGTGCAGTGATTATGTGTACAGATTATTTTATCGACGCAAAGGACCTCGGTTTGGTAATATCGAAGTTTAAAAAGGGTAAGTCATTGAAAGAATCAAGGGATGAAGTTGAAAGAGAGTGTATTCTCCAGACCCTCGTAAGTAACCATTGGAATATAACACATACTGCCAAAGAGTTAGGAGTGACCCAAAAAACCTTGAGGTATTTAATAAAGAAACACAAAATTGTAAAGCCAGATAAAGAAGATTAGCGAGCGTATCATAAGGTGGGACGGTCAGGATGATGCAGGGAATTACGTCGCCAATGGTATCTATTTCTATCGATTCCAGGCAGGTGATTTTTCAGGTCAGAAAAAAATGTTGGTAGTAAGGTAGGAAAACCGATCTTGAGGGTCAATTTCGATTGACCCTCAAGATCTAGGAGTAATAGCTGTTATATGTTGAAAATTATACTTTTTAGATAATACAAATATCAGGGTCCGTATCCGGTTGATACTTAAGTCTTGACAATTTTAAAAATCTGTGTATACTTATTATAGTGGAAATGAAAAATGCTGCTTTGCTAAAATCAGTCATATTAATTGCAGGCATTGGTGGTGTATTTTTATCATATCCTCAGAACCTCTGTTATGCACAAACCAATGATGAGTCATGTCAAAGTATTGTAGCGCCGTTTAATGTAGGTGAGATTATTGAAAAAGTATCACACTATCCAGTTAGAGAGGGTGCTACGTTTATCATTAAGGACAGATCATATGAAGCATTTTTTGATGAGGACGGTATTATCCTCAAACCGAGAGAAACAAAAGGAGATGCGGAAGATTTAGTTATTCCTCTTATTGGTAAACCTGAACTAAAAGATGGAAAAGTTGTTTACCAGACTGAACACGGTGAGGTTATATTTGAAGGTAATAATCGAGGTTTACGATTTGAACATAATCTGAATGATACATTACATTTCAACTATTCCGGGAATATTGCAAAACTGACCTTTCCTTCTATGTCAGGGAAACGAGATAGGTCAACAAGAACCGGTGAGTTCATCCTCGATACTAATCTAGTTTATGTACAGGCCTATTATGGTCAGATGTATCCATCCATTGCCTTTGATGGTACAAACTATCTTGTTGTGTGGCAAGACGACCGTCGTATTACGCTTTTCCCGTATGTTGATATTTTTGCAGCCAGAGTAAGCCAATCAGGTACTCTCCTGGATTCAGCAGGTATTGCTATTTCAACAGCATCGCATGATCAAAAACAACCATCAGTCATTTTCGGTGGTACAAATTATTTGGTTGTGTGGCGAGATTGCCGTGATTACAGTACAACGACAACAGATATATATGGTGCGCGTGTAAGTCAATTAGGGATTCTTCTTGATACCATGGGTATTGTTATTTCAGCAGATTCAACAGAACAAACAGCTCCATCAGTAAGTTTTGACGGGACAAATTATCTTGTCGTTTGGCAAGAAAGACTCAGTGGTAGCGATATCTACGGTGCACGGGTAGATCAGGCAGGTGTGGTTCTCGATACGACAGGCATTGTCATCTCATCAACACCAGAGAATCAGGTCAATCCTTCAGTAGATTTTGATGGCAGCAATTTCTTAGTCGTATGGGGTACCGCTGATATTTATGGTACGAGGGTGAGTCCATCAGGTATAGTACTCGATACATTAGGCATTGTCATATCCGCTGCTTCAAATAATCAACGTAATCCGTGTGTTACTTTTGATAGTAAGAACTATCTGGTCGTGTGGGAAGATAGAAGAAGTGGTGTATCGTATGATATATATGGTGCCCGACTCGATACATCAGGTGTAGTGCTCGACACATCAGGCATTGCTATCTCAGTTGCTCCCAACCATCAGTATAATCCCGCGGCTGCCTCTGTTGGGATGGAATACTTGGTCGTATGGGATGACAAGCGTAATGGTAATTATAGTGATATATATGGTGCCCGACTCGATACATCAGGTGTAGTGCTCGATACATCAGGCATTGCCATCTCCACTAATCCAAATTATCAAGAGTATGCGTCTATAGCCTCTGATGGTACAAACTGGCTGGTTGTATGGCATGATTATTACTGCAGGGGAGTAGCTACGTGCGGTGCCCGTGTAGACCAATCAGGTACAGTGCTTGAACCTACTGGTCTTATTTTCTCATGTGCTGCAAATGATCAGTGGTCTCCTGCGGTTGCTTTTGACGGAACAAATTATCTCGTCGTGTGGCATGATTATCGGAGCGATGAATCGTTTGATATTTATGGTGTACGAGTTGATACATCAGGCACGGTGCTCGACCCATCATGCATTGCCATTTGCACTGCTTCAAATGACCAAAATGATCCCTCGGTTGTCTTTGATAATACAAATTTTTTCGTTGTGTGGAGTGATGGTCGAAATGGTTCAGATTTTGATATTTACGGTGCACAGGTAAGTCAGTCAGGAACAGTCCCTAATCCTTCAGGCATTTCCATTTCAAACGCAACAGGCGATCAGATGACGCCTGCTGTTGCCTTTGATGGGACAAATTATCTGGTCGTATGGTCAGATCGGCGCAGTGGAATATATAATATTTATGCAGCACGGGTCAATCAAACAGGCACAGTACTCGATCCTTCGGGCATTGCTATATCAACCGTTAATCAAGAGCAACGGTATCCAGCAGTTGCCTTTGATGGAACGAACTATTTAGTCGTATGGGAGAACAAAATCTTTATAGTAGAATTTTATGATATTTACGGTGCACGTGTCGATACATCAGGCACGGTACTCGATCCATCAGGTCTCTTGATTACACCGAAAGGTGATGAGGATTGGTATCCAGCAGTTGCCTTTGATGGCACAAACTATCTCGTTGTCTGGGCTCAGTCGAGTCTCCCTGCAAGGAATATTTACGGAGCACGCGTGGATACTTCAGGCACCCTACTCGACTCAACAGGTATTGCCATATCCAGTGACAATTTTTATCAACAATGTCCAGCTCTTATCTTTGATGGCACAGAATACGTGGTAGTATGGGAAGAATGGAGTGTTGGGATTCCTTCATGGAGTGATATTTATGGAGCGAGAGTAACTCCTGAGGGAGAGGTAACTGATTCCTTTGCAGTTACTACACAATTCGATAATCAGTCTTCACCAACCCTGGCACATGGGCCTGGCGACCAAGTTTTGATAACCTACGCGAGTTTTACCTATGATATAAATGGCCATCCTGTTAATACATCACGCATATGGGGGAAATACTTTCCATTTATTGGCATTACAGAAGATGAAGAATACAAAATAAAGGACACAGGTCTTAGTTTACAGACATATCCAAATCCATTTAATAAAAAAATCAATATTAATTACAGTGCGGGTTATAATGCAAATGACACAGAGTTGAAAATTTATGATGTTACGGGCAGTTTGGTTCGTACTCTTGAGATCGATCGATCTGTTAACTCTCAGATTAATCACATTTCCTGGGATGGTGCTGACGAATACGGGGAAGTTTTACCTGCTGGAGTTTATATTATCAGGCTCACCGAAGACAATTTTTTTACTACAAAAAAAATTATAAAAGTTTACTAACTTATCGACTCAGTAGATTTTTCGTGAAAATCGTGATGAATGGTGCTACATTTAGACTTGACAGTTTATTTCCAGTTAATTATACTCACTCATATAGAGGGTATGAATAAAGTCATAATTGACAATCGTTATAAGATACTTAAAAAGCTCGGCTCTGGTGCTACGGGAACAGTATATAAAGTTAATGATCTAAGAGATAATACTACTATAGCATTGAAGCTTTTATTTAAAAAAAAGGCAACCGCTAGTACCATAAAGCGGTTTCAGAGAGAATTCAAGTTGCTGACTGAGTTACAACACCCCAATTTATGTCCAGTCTATAATTTTGGGATGATCAGAGATGGCAGATATTATTTTACCATGCAGTATGTTGATGGAAAGGATATTTTTACAGCAGTGCGAGATCTACCATATGAGAAAATCTATCCTTGGGTTGTACAACTCTGTCGTGTGTTGGAATACATACATTCAAAAGGTTTAATTCATCATGATATAAAGCCAGACAATGTTCTTATCCACCGATATGAAAATCATGATGATCAGACTTCGGTTAAATTAATGGACTTTGGTCTTGTTGGACAACAACGCTTAAAAGGTGGTATATTGATTAAGGGTACTATTCCCTATATCGCGCCTGAGGTAATTAAGGGATTAACAATTGATCAGCGTGCTGATCTTTACTCATTAGGCGTGTTGTTATACGAGATTTTCACGAGGAAATTATTTCAAAAAGTAAGTAAACAGAGTCTTGCGATATTGCTTAGGCAAAGCATGGATTATATTTCTGAACCGCTGTCAGAGGTCGTGGCTGATATTCCTGAGGAGTTAGAACAATTAATAATGAAGCTCATCTCTATCGAGCCTGCGCAGCGTTTCAATCGTGCTAACGAGGTAATTAAACAAATTAACACGTTTAGTACCAGAAAATTTTATCTTGAGACAGAGAAAACGCTTGATGCCTATCTCTTAGGTAGTAGGTTTGTTGGTCGAGAAAAAGAAATGAATGTATTGCTATCATCCTATGAAAAAGCGTGTCAGGGTGAAGGTAAGACTGTGTTGATTACAGGCGACGCAGGAATAGGTAAGAGTAGATTGTTGAACGAATTCAAGGTCATTACCCAGATGAAACGTGGTCGATGTTTTACTGGCTATGCTCATAAAGAGAGGCCAGAACCATTTGGACCTTTTTATGACGTATTTAAAGAATTGATTAACTATCTTGATACAAAAGATAAGATAAAAATGTCTTTGGCAGTTCTCTTTAAGATATTCCCTGATCTATCTAACGGACATATTAGAAAACGATTACCAAGGCTCGTACCGTTAGAGCCTGCACAAGAGAAGATAAGGAATTTTGATGCACTTTCTGAATTGATAAAATATAGTACTTCAAAGCTTACCAGTTTTGCTATTTTAATTGAGGATTTGCATTTGGCAGATGATTTGACTATTCAATTCTTAGAGTATCTAGGACGTAATTTAAGGGGCAGCAATACACTTATATGTGTAACATCCCGACAAAAAACATTGCAGGATAATCCGTCTATCAGAAAAATGATAAATTGTTTAAAAAATGAAGGATATATAACTCATATTGAATTAAGACCTTTAAATTTTAGAAATCTTCGTTTATTTTTAGATTCAACAATAACTCCTAATTCTACTTCACCAGAGCTTGTACATTATTTCTTGAAGAAAACAGGAGGCAACCCATTTTTTGTCGCCGAGATATTGCGAATGCTTATACGTAAAAGGGGAGTAAGAATAGGTCATGCCATTTCTGTGAAGTACCTTAAGCAAATATCAATGCCAAAAACAATAGAAGATACAGTTGTACAAAGATTAGCGGATTTGGACTGTTCAGCTTATCGAGTTCTTAAATTTGCTGCGGTAATGCCTAAAGGATTTACATATGATTTAATGAAATATTTAACTCACCTTGATGATACAGCATTAACACGCATTTTTTGGGAGTTGAAGAGAAGGCAAGTTTTAGTAGAGGAAGATAATATATACCGATTTTACCATGCAACCTTGCTTGACGTGGTTAATAGAAGGTTACCATGTCAAGAGAGAAAGCAGTTACATTATGATGTGGGTAAGCATATAGAAAATATTAACAGAGGAAAATTAGACACAGTAATTGAGGAATTAGCCTATTACTTTATTAATGCACAGGACCAAAAAAGAGGGGTGAAATACGGTCTGGGCGCAGGAGAAAAAAGTAGAGAACGCTATGCTTATGAGCAGGCAATTGATTTTTATAAAGGTATACTTGAACTATTAAATAAAAACGATGTGGATCGCCGTTTTGAAATTTTACAAAAATTGGCACTAATTGAATTATTTATTGGTTATTACAATGATGCAATCAGACATTATAATAGGGCGCTCAAGCTTAAGACTGGGTCATTACATACAAGAATTATTGCCCATCTTGGTTTAGGAGATGTTTATGCGAAGCGAGGTGAATATCATAAGGCAACACAGATATATAAAAGAGCAATCAGGGTTGTAAGATTGATGAGGCCATGTGTTTTAAAAAAACTTGTGGAGACACATGTTAATGCATCGCTATGTAGAAATTATTTATTAATAGGTGATTATAAGAAAGCAAGCAGGTTTTGTTTTGATATTGAACGTTTTTCAAAAATGAGATTAAAAGGCAAGGAAGTTACGCAATGGCGAACTAAAATATATTATGCTGTTGGCATTATTGAGGATCTGAAGAGTGAATACGAAGGTGGAAATTATGATAAAGCGATTGCTTATTATAAAAAGGCATACAAAGGGTATAAGAAGATTAAGCATGAACAATATACTGCAGCTATTTTAAATAATCTTGCCATTTGTTATGAATTAAAATTTGATTATCCGTGTGCACTCGCCTATTATCAAAAAGCACTTCTGATATCAAAAAAGATAGGTGATCAGTATGGTTTATCAATGAAGTTATTAAATCTTGGTATACTTTTCAAAACGAGAGGATATTATTCGAAGGCATTAGATTGTTTTCAAGAGGCGTATAAGATTTCAACAAAAATTCAAAATCATTATGTTATAAATACTGCATGCTGGGGTATTGGAGCGTGTTTATTAATGTTGTGCCAATATAATCAATCTAAAGATTTTTTTGAAAAAGCGATAGCGATTGCTGATGCTATGGGTTGGAAGGAACACAAGGTTGGTTCTGTTTTAGGTTTAGGTAGTTTATATCAAGCAAAAGGTGATTATAGTTCAGCCATGAGTTACTATAGAAAAGCACTGAGAATTTCTGAGAATATTAGTCATCAATTAAAAATTTATTTGATATATGTTACTATTGGTTCGTACTATGTAGTGCTCGGAAAATTTAAAAATGCAAAAAAATATTTTGATAAGACATTGAAATATGCGAATACGACAGTGATAAAAGGTAGTGAGGTGCAGTGTTACATATATTTATGTAAGATTTATATCATGCTGAATGATTTTAAGCGTGCAATTGATTACTATAAGAAAGGGATAAAGATTGCCAAGGAACTTGGGATGCAATCAGAATCCCTGCAACTGTATATTTCAATTGCTGGAATCTATTACCGTGAAGGTAAGTATTTAAAGGGATCCAGAATTGCTGAAAGAGCGATAAAGCTTGCTACAAATATAGGGGCTAAAGATTTATATATCAAGGCTTTATTAATAAAAGTAAAGAATGGGATAAATAACAAAACTTTAACGAATATTGAGGCGAAATGTCTCTTAGATGAAGCCAAAAAGATTGCCGAAGAGATTGATTGTCCTGAGGTGCTGTGGAAGGTGTATGCTGGATATGGTGAATTTCTGCAGAGAAACAAGGAATACCATAAGGCATTAAAATACTATCGACAGAGTATTGAAGTCTTTAAGAACGTTGTAAGTAAAATAAAAAATATATCTTATAAAAAGAGCTATTTAAATCGACCTGACCGAAAAGAAGTCATGAAAAAACCATCACATTTAATATCTAAATTGGAAATCTATGAAAAAAATGCTTGACGGTGAAATAATGTTGTGTATGATAAAAATGTATGAAAAAGAAGAAAAAAGATGAGCAGGTTGACAAGTATCTTGATAAATTTGTTGAGCAGATTAAGCACTTTGAGAAAGAAACAGAACTAGAAAAACCTTCTGCAAAACTTTTAGTAGAAATTCGTTATCTCTACTCACTTTTAGAAATCACTCGATCTATTAACATCCCACGAGATTTTAGTCAGCTGCTCGAACTCATTGTCGACGCCGCAATTGACTTGACAAAAGCAGAGCGTGGATTCCTTATGCTTTTCGGCAAAGATGGTACTTTAGAATTCCGAGTTACCCGAAATATTGATAAGGAGACATTAGAAGGCGAGGAATTTGAGATTTCCAGAACAGTTGTAAACCAAGTACTTGCGATTGGTAAATCACTATTTTTAAGTGACATTTATAAAGATCAAAAGTTTAAAGTCAGTGAAAGTATCGAGGCTCTTGGTTTGCGTATGGTTATGTGTGTACCTCTTAAAGCACGAGATAGACTTTTAGGACTTATTTATGTTGATTCTCGTTCAGAGACTGAGAGTTTTAGGCAATTTGAGGAAAAACTGTTTGAGGCATTTGCTGCCCAAGCTAGTGTTGCCCTAGAGAATAGCCATCTCTACGATTCGAGTGTACATGATGCTCTTACTGGATTATACAACTACGGATATCTTCGTACCCGTATCGAAGAGGAGATCAATCGTGCTCATCGGTACAGAAAGGATAGTTTAGCGTTCATCATGCTTGATTTAGATAATTTCAAAAAAATCAATGATTCGCACGGTCATCTCTTCGGTAATTCGGTTCTTGTGAAGGTGGCAGATCTTATCAAAAATAATGTAAGGAAGAGCGATATCCCTGCTCGCTATGGTGGTGATGAATTTGCCATTTTAATGCCAAACGCTGATGTGCAACATGCTCAAGCTCTCGCTCGACGATTACAAAAAGAGATGGCATCTCTAAAATTTTCAGTTGGTAAAAAAACTCTATCAATAACGTCGAGTATCGGCATTTCGATTTTCCCATTTGATAAAATTACTGATAGTGAAAATATTATAATTGAAGCTGATCACGCTCTTTTTATAGCTAAAGGCAAAGGTGGTAATCAGGTTGCTGCTTTTGGTGTACGTAGAGATGAAGAGAAACATGGACCAGAATTAATCGGCAAATCCACGGCGATGAGTGAAGTAAGAAAACTGATTTCAAAATTTGCTGGGACTAATGCTACAGTATTGATTATTGGAGAAACAGGAACAGGAAAGGAACTTATCACCCACTTATTACAGAAACAAAGTACACGAGCAGATAAGCCCTTTGTCGTCGTAAACTGCGGGTCGATACCAGCCAGTCTTTTAGAAAGGGAACTTTTTGGCTATGAGAAGGGTGCTTTTACTGGTGCTTATAGACAACACAAGGGTAAATTTGAAGTTGCGCATGGTGGCACAATATTTCTCGATGAGATTGGGGATCTGCCTCTGCAACTTCAGGCTAAACTCTTGCGTGCGATTGATCAAAAGGAGATTGACCGTATTGGTGGTAAATCGCCGGTCAAGGTTGATGTACGAATGATTGTAGCTACGAACAAAAATATAGAAAAGGAAGTAACTGCAGGTAATTTTCGAAAGGACCTTTATTACCATTTGAGCATCGCGTCAATTATTGTCCCGCCACTGAGAGAACGATCCGATGATATTGAAGATTTGAGCACATATTATTTAAAAGAAATGAATAAGAGATACCACCGAAAATTTGTTGGATTTACTAAGGGGGCGATGGAGGCGATGAGGCACCATTTGTGGCCAGGCAATGTACGGGAACTTGTTCACCGCATTGAACGTGCAGTAATTATGGGCATGGGTGGATATCTTCGTGAAAATGATCTTGGTCTGGCATTATTGGAACTAGAAGGGATGAATTTGTTAAAACAATCGCGAGACAAAGCAGAGAGGGATACTATTATTCAGGTCCTCAATCGCAATCAATGGAATATAGCCCATTCTTCACAGGAATTGGGGATAAGTCGAAAAACCCTGAGGGATTTAATAAAGAAGCACAAGATAATAAAACCTTAAAATTACTGTTAGGAAATCAACTCTCTGAAATCACAACACAAGACACAGTGTAAAAGTATGCCACATATGGGTGATATTTACCTGTTCTATAACTCACCCTTAATTATTCATTATCAGTGAAATCTTATTGAACATCATTAATTTTCATCACTAATATTACTGTAAAAAAAGACGGTGCTCGAAAAGGATTTATTCTAATCTCAGTATTTATTTTTTTTCACTATTGAAAATAATTGGTATTTGTATAAAATTATGAGAGACAAAGGCTAAAAATTCTCGGGGGAGCTGGTTTATATAAAATTGACCTTGACTTTATCTATAAATATATATATAATATGATAAATAAGGGGGTATGATGAAGATTAAAGTAATGACGTTATTACTCATGAGTGTCTGTTTCGCGCTTGCGAGTCAAAGGGTAGTGGTCGCTGAAGACTTTACAGGAACCAACTGACCATATTGTCCTGGTGCAGCAAGGGGACTTGCTGAAATTTATGACCGCATCTATGATTCATTGGTTGTGATTTCTTATCACTCACGTACTGGTGATCCGTTCCGGACTCAAGAAGCAGTTGATAGACAAAACTACTATGAACCTGAGTTTCAGGGTTATCCAACCGTCTTTTTTGATGGAATACTTAAAGAGCAAGGTGGTGTTGGCTACCCTGGCACAATGTATCTATTTTATCGCCATCGCTTTGATCAAAGAATAGGTGTCTCAAGTCCGTTAGAAATTACACTCGACTGTACGTATGATTCTGTAGCAAACTCAGGAACTGTAGATGCGACTGTTTTAAATACGACCGGCAGCCCAGTGAATGGTAATTTACATTTTGTCCTTATTGAAGATGATAAATCTTATTTCTGGGGAGGAGGAATACCTGAACTCCACTTTATGATGAGGGATATGTTACCCGATGCTTCAGGTGAATCAGTCAGTGTCCCTGCAAGTGATACAATAATGAGGGCTCGAGCATTCACGGTCGATGGTGAATGGGATGAATTGCATTGCCGGATTGTGGTATTTGTTCAGGGTAGTTCAAAAGAGATTTATCAAGGTGCAGAAGTTGGTATATTGGACATACCTGAGATGGAGTATTATGGTTTTACACCATTTGAGACGAGCGGTAATGGCAATGGCATTGCCGAACCTGGTGAGAGTATGCAACTTAAAGTAGCAGCAAAGAATATGGGTCCTGGCAGTTATGATGGAACCCCGTCAGTGCAGTGTGATGATTCTTATATTACTATCACTGGCACGACTCCAGCAAGTGTTTCGATGGAACCTGGTGATGTGGATAGTGTGGTAACCGTTGCATTCGATATCGACGCTGGTTGTCCTGACCCACATTTAACCTACTTCGAAATAGACTTCGGTTCACCTGTTGATTCGATTCCTTTTGTTGTTACAACGACTCCAGGTTTTGCTGATAGTGTTGAAGATGGTGAAAATGGCTGGACTCATTTTGGCCCAAGTGGCCCAAGTGACTACTGGGAGATTACTGAATATAAGAGCCATACGCCAACCCATTCCTGGTATTCTGGTGTAGAGGGGGCATGGGTGTATACTGCTAATAATGATGCCTCGCTCGTCACACCTTATTTTGTTCCACCCGCAGATAGTCATTTCTATTTTCATCATCAATACGGCATTGAATACTGGGATGTTGGACATGTAGACATTGATAATGGTTCAGGATGGTGGCAAACACTCGAAGAGTTTAATGGAATACAAGCGACCTGGGTAGCCGAGGAATATCCCCTTGATGACTGGGTCGGTCAAACGATACGGATTCGATTCAGATTTTTAACCGTCACTAATTATTATAATTTGGAAGGTTGGTATATTGATGATGTTGCAACTGGCCATCCTATTGGAATCCAAGAAATTTCTGATAAGCAGCCTCACATAGTATATGTGATCGCTTATCCTAACCCATTTTCTGAAGTACTTACTATAACGTACGAGGTGACGATTAATAATACCCAACCGATAACAATTTCGATTTATGATGCTGCTGGTAGGCGTGTTAAGACATTTGAAGAATCGACGACTGCTCAATCTCATCAAATTGTCTGGACTGGAGTAGATGATTTCGGTAGGGAACTTCCTGGCGGTATTTATTTTATCAAATTCGATGGTACTGAGCAATCACTAATAAAAAAGGCAATCTTATTGCGATAGAGAGATAGAGGGTATACTTTCAGACGACATTAGTCAGTGGAAGAGGAGTAGAGGTACTATGAATGGTAAATTAAAGGGTGGTTTGTTTATTTTATTCATCTTATTGTGCCCGTTATTAGCACAATATAATTTTGATTTTTCTAATACTACCGACACCATTGTTGTGGATTCGATGGATATGTTTTTTCATTTTGAGCTTAAAAACACTGGCAGCTTACCTGACAGCTATGAGATTGATTGCCAGATTATTGATAGTGTCCCAAATTGGACGGTAATATTGTGTGCTGGTGGTTTTTGTGGTCCTCCAAGTATTAGATATGTCTATCTCGATGTAGGCGAGGTTGATACGACAATAAGTATTGACGTTTTTATTACACCTGATTCTGGTATGGAGGTTATAAACCTACACGTACAGTCGGTATTTGAACCGAGTCTAATGGACTCGATAACAGTCTTTGCTGTTTATGGTACACCAGGACAATATAGCTTTGATTTTACCTGTCTCAGCGATACTGTTATCGCAGATACTGGTATGGTTGAATTCCATTTTAGTATCGAGAATACAGGTACTTCATCTGATACGTATGCCTTTGATTTGCGAATAGTAGATAGTATTCCAGGATGGGATGAGTCGTTTTATGTTGATGGTGTGTGGGCAGATCCTGGTACAATATTAACTGAATACCTTGGAGTCTGGGCAGTTGACAGCGCGATTTATGTCAGAGTCGATCCAGCAGGAGATGGCACAGAGATTCTCAACCTCCATGTGTCCTCAACTGCTAATCCTGGTCTTCGCGATTCGATAACCATGTATGTCATTTTCCAAGATCCTGGTGTTGAGGAGTATATACACGGTGTAGATTACAAAACAATGTTAAGGATTTATCCCAATCCATTCAAATATAAAACAGATATCAATTATAGCATTGGGCATGACGCCCAGAGCATAGAGTTGAAAATTTACGATGTCTCTGGACAGTTGGTGAAGGAATTCCCAAGCTTTACGCCAAATGCCTTACACCCTACGCTTGTAACCTGGGATGGTAAAGATGACTTTGGTCGTAAACTTCCCCAGGGCGTTTATATAGTGCGTCTTATCTGTCAAGACCTCATTCTCACTGACAAAACAATTCTCTTGAGGTAAGGTGTTATTTGCCCCCACATCCATACATAGGTGTGGGGGCATTTTTTTAACTTGATTTTTGAATTTGATAGTGTACAATAGAAGTAGCTTCATTATATGAATATCAAAGACAAACGTGTTATTGATTGGCTCTTAGAAGAAGAAAATCCATCAGTACGTTATTTTACACTCCGAGATATACTCAAGATAAAAGACAGCAATAGAACAGTTAAGGAAGCCAAGGCAGCAATTCCTCGATCAAAAATAATTACAAAGTTATTTTCAAAACAGCATAAACAGGGTTATTGGAGAGAACCAGGAAATCCCTATTTACCAAAATATAAATCTTCATATTGGACAATAATGATTCTTGGTCAATTGGGTATGGATAAAAAAGACGAAAGAGTGAAACGTTCCTGCGAGTACATTTTTCATTTTCAGCACGATGAAGGTGGGTTTTCATCAGAAACGAAAAAGACAGCGCTACGAGTATATAATTGGCATCGTAGTAGAGGAAGAAAAATGCCACCCAGAGATAAATGGATTTCTTCACATATCTTTGAAGGTCAACTCTCTTGTCTTACAGGCAATATTACTGCCGCCTTAATCAGGCTTGGCTATAAAAGTGATCCAAGAGTCAAGAAAGCCTTAGCATGGTTGGTAAAGATACAAAATGCTGACGGCGGCTGGCTCTGTCCTTATTGGCGGGCCCATGTGAGAGACACTCATGGGTGTTTTAGTGGAACGATCTGTCCACTAGAAGCCTTTAGTGAAGTTGCCGCATCAGATTTGACAAAGGCTATGAAGGAGACAATTGCGCGGGGCGCTGAATTTTTGCTCATGCATCGACTTTTT
>LJNI01000169.1 GCA_001303225.1 candidate division TA06 bacterium DG_78
GGAAGATGTACAAAAAATAGAAAGGAAACCACTGCCTATAATTGACTTCAAGACTGAATTTCTGAACATCTTGCATGAGCCAGCAGAAACGTACGGTGTAGATAATGAGGCGCTCAAAAAAGAAGCAGAACTGTTAACACGTCGACTCGCTGAATTCGATGTTCAGGGGAAAATCGTTGGAGTACAGTCAGGCCCTGTCATATCACGGTTCGAGTTTGAACCTGCACCAGGCATAAAGGTCAATCGAATTGCAAACCTGGACAATGACCTCGCGCTCGCGCTCAAGGCGACACGAATCAGAATTTTAGCGCCAATTCCCGGTAAGTCTGCAGTTGGCATTGAAGTGCCTAATCGTGAACGGGGGTTGGTCTATTTAAAGAGTAACATCCTCGATAGCAATTTTGAAAACAATGCATCACCGCTCGCTATTGTATTGGGCGAGGATACATCAGGTAAACCTGTCGTCGATGATATCTCGACCATGCCACATATGCTCATTGCCGGCACAACCGGTTCTGGCAAGAGCGTTTTCATCAATACGATCATGCTCAGTCTCTTGTATCACTCAGCGTACAAACATGTGCGTTTTCTCACAATTGATCCAAAGCGGCTTGAACTACCAATGTACAACCCTATTCCCCACCTCTTACGCAGGGCAATTACCGAACCAAAGGCTGCAGTGGGCGAGTTAGAAAAGGTTGTGAAAATTATGGATATGCGATACAGAGACTTCGCGCGTGAAGGTGTCAGAGATATTGATGGCTACAATGAAAAAATGAGAAAGAAGAACGGTGAGATTAAACCGTACATCCTTATCATTGTCGATGAACTCGCTGATTTAATGCTCACAGCGCCGAGTGAAATAGAAGAGAATATAACGAGACTCGCCCAGATGTCACGGGCAGTCGGGATTCACTTGATTCTGGCAACCCAGAGGCCATCAGTCGATGTCATTACTGGTTTAATAAAAGCGAATTTCCCCTGCCGGATTGCATTCCAAGTTGCATCAAAGACTGATTCGCGTACAATTCTCGACATGAATGGCGCAGAGTCACTGCTCGGTCGTGGCGATATGCTCTTTCTTCCTCCTGGTAAGGGTTCACCAATACGCCTGCATGGACCGTACGTATCAACTGATGAAGTCTGCGACATTAGTAAATTGATCGCTCGTCTGTATTTGTATGACCTGCTCAAGGATACAGACGCCGACCTCGAAGAAATCGTCGATGCGATTATCGACGAGGAACTGTGGACTGTATTTATCGACACGAAAGATCCTGGATTCGATGAAAAACGGAGGGCTCTGTCGAACATTATTCCCATAGAAAAAATTGACGATATCATTGATTCTGGCTACTATCCACAACTCGATGAAGTAGTAACCAAAGAAATGCCCATTGCAAAAGAGCAGGTAAAAGAAGTCGATGAGCTGTTTCACGAGGCAGCGCAATTAGTGTTCAGACACCAAGTAGCGTCGGTGTCGTTGTTGCAACGCAGGCTCAATCTCGGGTATGCCCGGGCAGGCAGGATCGTCGATCAGCTCGAAGCAGCTGGAATTGTCGAACCATTCCAAGGAAGCAAATCCCGAAAAGTGTTGGTTGAACGAAAAGAAGAGCTCGAAAAGATTTTGGGCGAATATCGGTAACCCCGATTATTCATACTCGTTTTGTCCAATTTTAGTCAAACCCCGTTAGATACAAGTGGTCCTTTGAGGGTAGCACTTTTCAAGAAAGTGTGGTTATCTAACGGGGCAAACACAGTCGTGATACGAATTGAAATTTGACACTCTGTTTTTTTCTTTATTTACATCGCCCGGGGATACGCAATGCCGGTGAGGATTCACTTGCAATTCTATGTGAATAATCGGGGGTAACTACAAAATTATATTCTCATTACATTCACGGTTGATAAAAAAATGGGGTAAGGTTTTATATAAAACCTTACCCCATTGAACTATCTATAAGCCGTACTATTCCACTTCCATGAGCTTATTCAATTCATCCCAATGTTTCTGAATGAGGTCTTTATTAGCCTTTGGCACATTCGCATAGAGCGCTTCTGTTTCTTCGATCGACTTTTGCATTGTTTTCATCATTTCCAGAGATGCCTTTATCATCTGCTTCTCCTGGTCTGTAACATTTGGGTCGTTTAATTTTGCCTCCATCTCGGCAACCTCGCCTTCTTTACCTTTCATTTCTTCTTTCATCTCAGCCATTGATTGCTCGAGTGTTGTAGCAATATATGCTGTCATTGTCTTCGCAAAGGCAGGCCAAAATTCGTTCCACGACATACCTGCAGCAGTTAGCTTGGCATCGAGCTCAGCAATATCTTGATTCGCCTTAGAAAATTGACCTAACCATGTTCCCATATTAGAGGGTGAATCGAGTGCTTCCCATTCTTTATCTAATTTTTCAACCTCAGTCTTAAAGACCGGCATTGCCTTCATGAGCTTCTGGAGTTCACCTTCGGTCAAGGTTCCGTAGCCAATATTCTCTCCAGCCTTTTCTGCGGGCTCTGGTCCTTCTGGTGCACCACACATAAGCACCAGAAAAATAGATACCAACACTAAAGTCAAACACTTCTTCATGTTACCTCCTCTTCGTTATTGTTGTAAAAGCAAAAAACTTAACTTGCTTCAATTAAACTGTTACCCACTTGCTGTGCCTGTCGGAGTGCATAGTCTGCACACTGAACAAGTTCGGGCAATGTTTCTGCATGAGTCGGGTACGTTGCGACTCCGATAGAAACAGTTATTCGTTTCTTTTTAAAATCTTTGATAGGAACGCGCGTTTTTTCAATGACAGCACGAATCCTCTCTGACACGGTCAGGGCACCAGTATTTGTGGTTTCAGGAAAAATCAAAATAAAGGTATCATCAGCATAGCGAGCAACGAAATCAGTATCACGGATGTCCATCTTGAGTATTCGTGCTATGTGAACCAGAAGTTTAGTAACCACTTGGGGCTCGTACTGAGCTACTATTTTTTTGAAACCATCAGGTGTGATCATGGCGATACTCAATGATCGTGTAAATCCGATTGCGCGCTTCATCTCCCTATCGATAACGAGGTCAAAATAGCGTCGGCTAGAAATCTTGGTTAAAGGATCAGCGAGTGCGAGCATTTTGATTTCCTGAGACAATCGAGCGTTATCAAAAAAAAGTGCAAGCTGTGATGCAATATTTACTAACAGCATCTCATCATATTGAGAATAGGCCTGCTCTTTTTTATTATCTTGGAAAACAACAACACCTTCAACAGCATTTCGTAACACGATTGGAACACCTATCCAGCTTTTTACTGATTTCGCAATGAGGGTGGCATTAATACGCAATTTTTTGCAATGCTTACGGACATTGTCCTTAATATACAATGGTTTTTTTGTCTTGATAACATACTCGACGAAAGCATGAGCGAACGTGCTTGCACGCTGTTTCTTTTCTTTACCATTGTCTATGGAGAATTTGAGAGCCACAATATTCTTCGCACTGTTGTATTGGTAGATGTAAAAATTTTTAATTTCCAATGCACTATGTACTATTTCATAAATTCTTGTTGCAACAGTGTGAAAATCACGGTGCGCGTTGAGTACACTTCCCACGTTTTTGAGTATACGCAGGTATTTCACCACGGTAACACTTTTCATATACCAACTATACTCATCTTATTTGATCTGTCAATGTTTTAATTCTTGAGATTTCTGAAAAACTTCAGAAATCTCCGATTACAGTGATTTCCTAACGATGACGATGATGATAACTGCTGAAATATCACTGTCATCATTCTGTCATCACCATAATCGTGAGAGCGATGAATATTTTTTCAGAGCTCTCAATTCTCCATTTATTGACAATAACAGTTAAATGAATATAATAGAGCATGTTGGAGAAAATATCGGTGAGCACTCAGAACAGGTGCCAATTACTTGATATCACACGTGAGATAATGCGGATAATTGAGAAACAGAAAATCAAAGAAGGTGTTTTGCACATATTCTGTCCACACACCACAGCGGCAGTTACCGTCAATGAAAATTACGACCCGTCAGTACAGAGTGATATATCTAAAACACTGAGCAAACTAATTCCCCATCATGCCCACTATGCCCATACAGAAGGCAATGCTGATGCCCATATTAAAGCAGCAGTCATGGGCTCTTCACGAACACTATTCATCCACAATGGCACAATTGCGTTTGGAAGCTGGCAGGGGATTTATTTCTGTGAATTCGATGGTCCGCGTACAAGGGAAGTGTGGGTAAAGGTATTAAAAGAATAACACTTTTTTGATTGATACGGATTGATGCGAATGCAAAACAGACTAAATATCCGTATAGATCTGCTATCATCTGTTTGCATTAAATTTTGCGAAGCAAAATGAAGGAGGAGTAATGCATAAAAAATTATTTATACCAGGGCCAACTGAGGTACGCCAAGATATTCTCGAAGCCCAGGCAACGCCACTCATTGGCCACAGAATGAAGGCCATGACCGAATTATATACAGGAATTATATCTACATTAAAGGAGTTATTAAAAACTAATAATTTCACATTCGTGCTTACTGCATCAGGAACCGCTATAATGGAAGGAGCAATACGCAACTGCGTGAATAAAGATATTTTGTGTTGTGTTAATGGTGCATTCAGTGAACGATGGTTTAAAATAGCTAAGGCGTGCGACAAAAATCCCGATGCAATAACACTCGATTGGGGCAAAGCAGTTAAACCAGAGATGATTGAAGAAAAACTAAAGGCAAAAAAGTATGAAGCAGTCACACTCGTCCAAAATGAAACCTCTACAGGTGTCCGAGCTCCTATTGAAGAAATCACGAAGATGATGAAAAATTATCCAGATGTGCTTTTGCTCGTCGATACGGTCAGTTCGTTAATGGGTGACAAAATAGAGGTTGATAATCTCGGCATCGATGTTTGCCTTGCTTCATCTCAAAAGGCTTTTGCCCTTCCTCCTGGACTCGCAGTTGGTACTGTCAGTGAAAAAGCATTAAAGAAATCAGAAACAGTCACAGGTCGTGGTCACTATTGTAATTTCCTCGATATAAAGGATTATTTTGAGAAAAAAGGACAGACACCAACCACACCCGCTATTACACTGATGTATGCGATGAATAAACAGTTAGATAAGATTAAAACAGAAGGCATAGATAACCGATACAAACGGCACGTGGCGATGGCTAACCACATACAGGAGTGGGCAAAAAAGCACTTCAGCCTCTTTGCTGAATCAGGCTACGAATCAGTAACGGTCACCTGCATCAATAATACAAAAAATATCAGTGTCGCTGACCTTAATACAGAACTTGGCAAACGCGGCTTTGCGATTTCTAATGGCTATGGCAAACTTAAAGAGCAGACCTTCAGAATTGCCCATATGGGTGATTTGACGCTCGATGAAATAAAAGAGTTAATAAAAAATATCGAAGATATATTAAAATTATGAGGAGGACGTATGAAAGTCTTGATTTCTGATCCGCTCGCAAAAGAAGGCATTGAAATCTTAAAAAAAGCTGGCATCGAAGTTGTCGAAAAGACTGGGCTCTCACCCGAAGAGCTCGCAAAGGTTATCCTTGAATTTGACGGAATCATAGTACGCAGTGCAACGAAAGTGACAAAAGAGGTGATCGAAGCAGGAAAAAATTTGAAGGTTATTGGCCGAGCCGGTATTGGCCTCGACAACGTCGATCGAGAAACTGCAAAGGCAAAAGGTATCAAGGTACTCAACACACCAACCGCAACATCAATCTCAGTTGCAGAACTTGCACTCGGAATGATGCTTGGCGCAGCACGGAGGATTCCGCAGGCGACAGCTTCAACAAAAGCTGGCAAGTGGGAAAAGAAACAATTCAAGGGATTCGAGGTGTTCGGTAAAAAATTAGGTATTATCGGCATTGGAAGAATCGGTACAGAATTGGCGAAACGAGCAAAGGCACTCGGCATGGAGGTAATAGCATATGACCCGTATGTGAAAACACACGACCACGCAAAGATTGTTGATCTCGACACCGTGTTAAAAGAATCAGACTACATTTCACTCCACATTCCAAAAACTGGCGAAACCGCCCACATTCTCAATAAGGCAGCATTCGATAAGATGAAAGATAGCGTCGTCATTGTAAACTGTGCGCGTGGTGGCGTTGTTGATGAAAATGCACTCTATGATGCAATCAAGGCAGGAAAGGTACGGGTCGCTGGTATTGATGTGTATGAATCAGAACCAGCAAAAGAGAACAAACTGTTCGAACTCGACCAGGTCATTGTCACGCCGCATATTGG
>LJNI01000041.1 GCA_001303225.1 candidate division TA06 bacterium DG_78
AAGGGTGTGAAATCAAAAAATGATAAAGAGGTTTTGATTCTCGATCGGAGTCAACAGGCATTCATCATTATGAATCGCTACCCATACAACAATGGTCATCTTATGATTGCTCCTGTTCGTCATGTTGGTCTTTTCGAAAATTTGGACGATGAGGAGATTCTCGACATTCACCGCATGCTGACGCGGGCACTCAAGGCGCTCAACTATTCGATGCAACCACAGGGATATAACATCGGTATAAATCAGGGTCGCGTTGCTGGTGCTGGTGTGGTTGATCATGTACACATTCACTGTGTGCCTCGGTGGCGGGGTGACACAAATTTCATGCCTGTACTCTCAGAAACAAAGGTTGTATCTGAAGCACTGCTCGAGACCTACGAGAAGATAAAACAAGGACTTGAACGATTGGATAATCCATAAAAACGCTTCATGCTTAACGCCACACGCTTTACGCTTCTCCACAAAAATAAAATTATGGTTAGCGTCGTGCGTTACGTGTAATGCGTAGCGCGTAGTACTATGTGCGGCATCATAGGTTACATTGGCAAGAGGGAAGCGATAGAGAACATCTATCCTGCACTCCTCGCACTGCAACACCGTGGTCAAGATGCTGCTGGTGCTGCGACATTCGAGAATGGGTTTCATTTGAAAAAAGGGGATGGCCTCGTAGTAACTGTATTTAATCCGAAAAACCTTGAACGTCTCAAGGGTACTGTGGGTATCGGCCATGTTCGCTATCCGACAGTAGGCGCGGGTGGTGCTGAAGATGCCCAACCATTCATCATCACGACCCCATATGGAATCGCGCTCTGTCATAATGGTAATCTCGTTAACTATTTTGACCTCAGGAAAGAGGTGATTGAAAATAATCTCCGCTACCTCAATTCAAACTGTGATGCTGAAGTGATACTAAATTTCTTGTCAATAGAGATGACAAAAATGAAGGTAACATACCTTGTGCCTGAAAAACTCTTTAGGGCACTGACAAAGGTCTATAAAAAATTAATCGGGAGCTATGCAGTCGTGTCAGTTATTGCGAACAAGGGTCTATTGGCGTTTCGTGATCCACAGGGAATCAAACCGCTTGTCTTGGGAAGGAATAAACAGAGTTACTGCTTTGCCTCAGAGAGTGTTGCCCTCGACCTCCTCGGTTATGAGAGAATCGAAGATGTAAAACCTGGTGAGGCGATTTTTATTGATCATAAATTTAAGTGTTATCGAAAACAGATTGAGATAAACCGTGTCAATCGTAAGGCTACGTGTATATTTGAATATGTTTATTTTGCCCGTCCTGATTCTATTATTGATGGTATTGGAGTCTATGAAGCACGACTCCGTCTCGGTGAAGAACTCGGTAAGGAGTGCTTAAAGTATAACATCAACCCCGATGTTGTTGTTCCTGTCCCTGACACAGGGAGAGGCGCTGCGCAAATGGTTGCAGAAATCATTGGTGCGAAACACCGTGAGGGCTTGATCAAAAACCGTTACATCTACAGGACTTTTATCATGCCGACCCAGTCCGAGCGAATCGAAGCGGTCCGTCTCAAACTCAATCCGATAAAACCAGAGGTAAGAGGTAAAAAAGTACTCCTCGTTGATGATTCAATCGTGCGGGGGAATACCTCAAAGCAAATTATCGCACTCATGAGGAGCGTTGGTGCCCGAGAAGTGTACTATGGTCTCTACTCACCACCCTTGCGATTCCCGTGTGTCTATGGTATTGATATGCAGACGCGAGGTGAGTTTATTGCGCGCAAAAAATCAATCGAGCAGATCAGAAAATCGATCAACGCCGATGTTCTGATTTATCAAACAGTGCCAGGATTGATTAGGGGAGTCGGTCTTGATGAAAGGGGTTTTTGCACTGCCTGTTTTACTGGCTCGTATCCAACTAAAATTCCTCAGGTCTTGCTCAAACGTATTGAGAAAGATAGGGTAAGGAGTAGAGATTCGAAATTTTACAATTAAGATGTTCACTATATTGTCGGATTTATCAAAATCTGTAAATTCACCATGTTTGTAAATCGGAGTAAAAAAGCTACGTAAATTACAAATCGTAAGCACCAAATCTCAAACAATATCCAAGTTTCAATATCAAAAATTTAATAGTTGTGTTTGATTATTTGGTTATTAGAGATTGCCTGCCCCGTTAGATAAGGCACTCTTAAGGGTGATACGCACCAAATCATCCTCACTACATTATAAATGGTTGAAAGGAAAGATTAAGTTCATATCTAACAGGGTGAAGAATTTGTGATTTATCTATATGTTGGAATGTTTCGAACGACGTGAAGTTTATCTTGCTGAGAATTTGAAAACGGTTACTGGGTTCTGGTGACTTAAAAACTTTACTGTATTACTATTTCAATCTTTGAGTATTTTGGTTTCAGTCCCGCGATGAATCGGGGTGACGTTTTTATCGCTTCCTTAGGTAAGACAGTCTCTTCGATTATTTTATCCATTATTGTCTCACCCCGTGATTTTGCTAAAGTTTCAGATTCTGAATAAGAATAAACGACGACTTCTCGCTTAAAATGTTCTTTTATTAAATTTGTAACTTCATCAAGATACTGAACCGCCTCATCGGTTAATTTAAACGAATCTTTTTTGAAGAGAACGTCTGCCGCGATCGCAATAATCTTCGTGTTCTGTTCATCATATATTATCCCATTAAACGTATATGGATGACCTACGATTCTCGTTGGATTTCCAACTGCATCAAATGCGGTAAATGTATAGTTATAAACTTCGCCCATATTACACATATTGTCTTTATCAGTACGACCATCCCACGAGATAGAGGTAGGTGGTAAACCACGCTCTGCATATTTTCTGACATCATCACCATTAGTATCAGTAATGACGAGTTCCCATGATGAAACCGTGGTCTTGAAGCTCGGCACAAATAAGACGATAGTGCCATACATCAACCTTCCAATTACTGGAGTACGAAGGTATTCACTGTGAAGATATAATATCGGTGTATTTAATGCATCGATCGTCATATAAAGTTTTTCATCGAAAAGATATTCTTCTTGCAGGAGGATCGAATCGAGTGGAGCAAATACATTGAAGCTAGGTGAAAGATAGATTTTCTGTTCTTCAACCTTCATCGTTGCTTCGCCTTTAATTACCTCTTCACCGATATCGTGTTCACTCGTTTTTGTTTCCTGAGAAAAAAGTAGAAGCGCAATCAAAAATTCCATAAACTCCCCTCGTGCTTCATCCGCAGATAAATCTAAAGGTTATGATTCCCCACTGTGTTTCCTGAACAACGCTTTTGGGGAGTGGTACAAATCGCCACTTCTTTAGTGCATCTACTACTGCCTGGTCAAGATCAGGATAACCAGAAGAGATTTCGACAAGGGTACCTTCACGTAGGTTACCTGACGCCTCGACCCAAATTCTAACTTTTACAACACCGGAGATACCCTTTTGCAAACACCAGGATGGGTATTTTGGCAAAACCTTATTTAAAATTTGACGGCCGGCAATTGGCCCGGCGAGCGATATCTGTGTTCCTGCTTTTTCAGATTTTAGTTTTTCCTCAATTTGCGTCTCAACTTGTTTGGTTATTTTGGTTGTTTTTGGTGGTGGTGGTTTCTTATCAATCTTAATTGTCGGAGCCTGAGCCTTATAGCCGATACCGCCCTTGCCAATGCCGACACCTCCTTCGGTCCCGGCTCCCCTGGGTAGATTCTTGACAAGTGATATCGGTTTTTCCGCAAGAATCTCCTCGGTGCTTTTTACTGTACCATCTGCTTTGCTCCCAATCTTCACAACATCCCCGTCCATATCATTGGTGGTGAGATATCGGTCCAGATTAATTTCTGCTTGGCTTCTGTCTAATTCAACACTAAGGTCTATCGCAGGTGTGACAATATCACTTCCATATCCTGAAGATGCAGCCTCTGAATATGTTTCTTGGACGTCACTCCAGACCGAACCTTTAGATACAACCTTTGCAACCTCGGGCCTATATGATTGATCGATGAATGTTATCTCATGAATATTTTCATAGTCAATTACACCAGCACCTTTAGACCCTGATAAGAGGAAGAATAGACCTATGTGAATAATAATCGAGGATATGATACCGATATCAAGGCGTTTGTCTTTAAGCATTATTCCCCTTTTATTTTTTTTGTGGCGCAGGCAATACGCTTTGCCCCACAACTTTTCACCTTAGCCAGAATTTCCATGACATCAACATGTAGGACATCTTTATCTGCCCTAATCACGACGAGTTGAAATGAATCTTTTTCAAGTTCATATAAGATTGTTTCGGTAAGTTGTTCGAGAGCTATCTCCTTGTCGTTGACAAAGAGGGAACCACCTGCATTGAATGTGATGGTTAGGTTTTCCTCAGTCTTTGTCTCGGCAGTATGGGCGCGAGGTACCTCGACTGGTGTCTGGGTATGGGTCATGACCATTGGTGCGATTACCATCATCGCTAATACTAATATTAAACCGACACACGCCATTGGCAGAATATCAATGTTCGACATTCGCCTCATCGTTTCTCCCTCAGTAGAGCGAGTTCACCGGCTCCATGTTGTTTTGCCAAATCTAGAATCTGAATAACCCTCTCATATCGTACTTCCGCGTCGGTTGAGACGATCACTTTTCTGCCGAGACTGCGGGCAAGGAGTTCGGGTAAGAGTTCTGTCAGTTGTTCATAGGTGACAGTTTCTTCGTTGAGGAGTATTGTACCATCATCGCGCAGATGGATATTTACTTTTATTTCACTCACCTCACTCGCTTCTGCTTTTGCAACACCAGGTGCGTTAACAAATATTCCTGATTCGAAAAAAAGTGGGATTGCAACAATGAAACCGATAACTAAGGCTAATGCTATATCAACAAGCGAATTGAGTATCAGTCCTTCAGGTTGTATGCTAAATTTAATACGCCGTCTTTTCATCTTAGAATTTCCAGGTTGTGTCCTCGGGCGGTGTGTACTTTGGTTTAGGAGCCGGATCAGTAACTGGCGATTGTTCTGATTTTTTATCAAGATTATTGAGAAATACGATAAGGCGGTCGCTTACGCCATCGAGTCCCATTGCGAGTTCATTACTTTTTTTGGTAAAGTAGTTGTAAAAGAAGAGGGTCGGGATGCCAATAAATAAACCGAATGCCGTGGTTAAGAGTGCCTCGGCAATACCGCTTGAGATAACAGCTGGTCCACCTGATCCAGTAATTGCAATATTGTGAAATGCCCTAATTAAACCCATTACAGTTCCTAATAGACCAAGAAGTGTTGCGGCATTAGCAAGAGTTCCCATGCCGCCCAGATACCGGTCAAACTTCACTTTCTCTTCTATAATGTAACTCGATAGAATTTCAAACAGATGATCAGTATCGAGATGACGATTCTGTAATGCAATCATAAACACACCATTGAGAGGGTTCTTTTTTTGATGTGTGTAGGCGAGTGCGGCATTTGGGCCTTCTGTTCTGAGAACATGACTGAATTTCAAGTAACCGGCACGAGTGTCGAAACCGTGTCTAGTAAAGTACATAAACCGCTCTATGATTAACGCCAGGGCAACTATTGAGCAGACCAGAAGTATGGCCATCACCAAACTTCCTTTAAAAATTTCAATGATAGGTTGTCCTAATATCATTTATCCTCCTTTCAACGAATGCAGCTAACGGTCATCGGTTACCCCCTCGGTGTCGAGCCTCGGGACGAGACGGAAGCCCGTATCGTCAATCGTCAAAGGGCAACGTTTGATTAATCCCATAACTGTAACCGAGCTACGAAACAGGCATCGTAACCATTGCCGTAACCAGTTTCATCAATACTGGCCGCGATGCCCAAAAAGTACTAACAAAGTATTGATCATTCTTCTCCTCGAATGTCGGTTCCACTTGTACTCGGTGCAACTCCTGTTTCACCAAATAATTTTTCGCAAACTTCAATATTATGGCTGGCATTTTCATAGTAAGGTGAATTTGGGAATGAATCAACAACTACCTTAAAATTGCTCAGTGCAGAACCATAATCTTTCAGATTGAAATAGGATGTTCCGAGATTAAAGTATACACCATCTCGTTCCTTTCCCTCAGGGAAATAGGAGAGATACCGCTCGTACAACTCTGCTGCCCGTTGCCAGGATTCTAGGTTAACAGCAGATTCAGCGGCTAAGAGTAAGGCATCAGTCGCAAACGAGGAACTTGGAAAGTTAACAACTACCTTAAGGAATTCATCGATTGCCGAATGGTAATTCCCTTCATCAAAATATTTGTGCGCGATTTGATATTGACCATCAGCCCCGAGTTCACTGTTTGGGAATTTTTCGACGAAGAGGCGCATAGCATCAGTTGATTCAAGGCCTTTCCTGTAGTAACACATTTCCATTCCTCTTCGCGCATTTGCCGCCTCGGCTGAAGCGGGGAACAAGTCAAGGAATTTTTGGAATTCTCTAATTGCCTCATCGAAATTTTGTTCGTTATAGTAACTCTGAGCTGTAGCCAGCTGCGAAGAACGTGCATATTCATTTGATGGATGGTTTTCAACGGTCCATCTGAATAATGCACGTGCTCTATCGTATTCTAGAGCCTTGAAATACGTATCCCCGGCGCGGAAACCGGCTTCTGCAGCGATGGTTAATAATGGGTAAAGGGCAATAAGGTCTTCCCATGATTTAATCGCCTGGGCAAAGTATTGGAGGTTAAAGTAGCACATACCAGCATAAAATAAAGCAGGGACTGCAGCCCGTTCATCGTTTGGGTAAGTATTATAGAGTGCTTCAAAGGCGTCTAGGGCGTTGATGTGTTCATCTTGGTTATAAAGAGTATAGCCCAGTCCAAGGTACGTGGCAATGATAAGCGAGGAATCATCAAAGGCAGTTTGACTCATGCTATTGAAGATTTCATATGCTTCTGTCTGACGGTCTTGATTATACTTTGAATACGCAAGTCCTAACTTTGCATAGGGCATGACCTCAATACCTGAAAAGTCTTTGGTTATCTTGAGATATGCCTTTTCTGCCTCGACGTAGTTCCCCTTATAGTAGTATGCCTCTGCTAAGAAATAGAGCGTACGTGCGCGCCAGTGGTTTTTTTCCTCGGGAAAATCTTTGAGATACTTACTTCCAAATGTTACGGATCGGTCAAAGTTTTTCATATTATTTAAAGAATACAAAAGCATGGCAGCAGCAGGCTCACGTAATATTGAGTTTGTATATTTCTGAAGGAGCAAGTCAAAATATTCTGCAGCGTTCGCAAAATTCCCCATTTCAAAGTACAGTTTGCCAGTCAGATACTCACCGACACTCGAAAGCTCACCCGATACAAACATCGTTGATAACTGGGATGCTGAAGTCAGCGCCTGTAATGTGTCGCCAGATGCCAATAATGCATCTGTAAGCTGGAAATTGGCATGAGAGGCAATTTTTGTGTTTGGATAGTTAGCTCTCACCCGTTGGAATGCACTCACTGCTCCTAAGCCATCACCTAAGTTCGATCTGCATACACCGAGAAAATAATTGCTGTGGGCAGCGAGTAGATTATCGGAATGGCGAGTCAAGGGGAGGAGAAGTTCTGATGCAGCAGCATAATCACCAGCATGGATTAGTGAAGCAGCCAGGAAATAGTGTGCGAAATCTGTGAGCGATGACTCTACATATTTCAGTATAAAATCTTTAAATTTAATCCTTGCACCATCAAAATCCCGATTAAAGAAAAGCGCCTCAGCCCTTGAAAATTCTGCGAGCACTGCAATCGGTGTATTGGGGGCTTCATCGAGGATCTCTTTGAATGACGCCAGGGATTGAAGTGGTTGACCGAGTCGGGCAAGTGTTTTTCCATAATAGAACTTCGCCTCCAAGAGATCTATTCCTTCTAATTTTTCTCGTGCCTCTTCATAGTTACCTCGGAAATAATAGAGTACCCCGAGGGCAAAGTTTGCCCTCTCCTCCTGCTGGTACGCCGGATTCTTTAAAAGATTTTGCAGAATACCTTCGGCTTCCTTAAAATTATTCTGTAATATGTTAATCAAACCAATCGCATAGAGGCATTCAGGCTCTAGATAAGATAATCTTTTTTTGTTTAATATTTTTTCAAAGTTCTCTTTTGCCTTTCTGTAATCATTGAGGTTGAAATAACATTCGGCGAGGCGAAATCTAAGTTCGTCTTCGAATTCACTTCCCGAATATTCCCTCAGTAAAGCCTTAAAATAATTTGCGGATTCTTGATAATTTTCTTGAAGAAACAGTTGGTGACCGATCTCATAATCGACTACAAGTTGCTGGTAATTAATATTTAAAAGAAATAAAATGAGAAACATAATCAACCTTCTGTGCTTATTTGAGACATAGTATAATCTGTGTCATCCGTGCTTTTAATCTTGCGGCAAAAATTCAATTTTTCCTTCAGGTCCTAAAGTTGTGACACGTGTTAATAAGTCGCTATAACTAATCGTTTCACCATAGACATCGATTATTATTATTTCGTAATAATAGTTCCCATCGGTAACGACCCTACCTACATCATCAAGGCCATCCCAGGCTAATCTTAATGGAGGTGCTTCCCAGCCTGCGTATGTCCTCACGATTTCACCATATTGATTCTTTATGAGAAGTTGCCAGCGGTCAACATCCCTCTTTGTGTTATAATGTAAATCGAGCCAGGCGACATTTTCCTTACGGCCGGGTGTGGGTGAGAACTGTTTTGGCGTTGCGACAACCCAGGTCCTAAATCCCCCGAAATGAACGAACACGCCGATTTTATGCCGAGGTGGAAGCAGGTAACTCGACCCATGGTGCAATTCTATTGAATAATCGAAACCAAAGGATGATGTGTTGAGATCTTTCTTCATTCCCACACCCATGTTTATAAAATTTCTATCAAAGCCGCCACGCAGCACGAGATATGGGTATAATAGTATGAATTCAATACCGAGGTGCGGTTCGATTGGTGTATATTCGAGAATGTTTTTAACAATATCAACTGCAATTATCAATTTTCCTTGATACAATTTCACGGCACCACCGCCCCTAAATGTTATAGGAAATGTTTCGGTTTCTTCATAATGGGTTAACCTCGGTCCACCAATGTTCTGACAAGCTAAACCAAAAGTCAAGTCACCACAAGGAAACATGAATAAACCTAAATCACTACCCATGCCCACAGCACCATACTGGGCAATTTTGCTTGTTACAAGTTTAAAATTTGCCCCAAGACTGAATAGTCGAAACGGCTGGTAAGCATAAGTGAAGATAAAGCAATTCTGGGTAACCCCAAAGCTGGGGTACTCAAATGACAACGTGTCACGGGAATCGATATTACCAGAGCCATAATTGATAATACCGAGACTCAGTGCCCCCCATTTTTTAGTGGGCAGCGCATAACCTAGATAATTAATGTCTGCGCCATAGAGCATGAGCCGTGATGCCTTAATATTGTGCGTTAAGAGTTGAGTAATGCCTGCAGGATTGTAGTATACTGCCTCCTGGTCATCAGCGAGTCCAGTAAAGGTCTTACCCATTGCAATCGTGCGTGGAGTTACACCATAGTTCAAGAATGCACCAGGTATACCGCCATCCTGGGCAAATGAGAAGGAGAGAAACAAGAAGAGAAAAGTAAGAGGCAAGAAAATTAAATGTTGTATTCGTGATTCGTTTTTCGTATTGCGATTTACGAATAATGAGTTACGAGTAACGAATTCTACCATACTACACCTACCCTCATCTTCTTCTCGATAATTGTCTGCGTATGAGTGTAGCCTTTGATGACAGCATAATAGACACCGGTCGCTACTTTCTTATTTTTATCGTTACGGCCGTTCCACGTTAAGACATTTATACCCGTACGCGACCCCTCAGCGCCGGGCGCGATATTTTGCTTGTGTACCAAATTACCAAATGGATCATAGATGGTAAAAACTAGGTCGCACGGCACAGAGAGTGTGTAAATAAACTTCATGCTTTGGCTTGTGTGAACTAAAGGGTTGGGATAGACAATAAAACTATCTGGAGGGATTGATGTATCAGGTACAGCCAAGATATTCAGGTAATTTCGGTATGAGGTTATGTTGTTATCTTCTGCCCAAAGATTCTGGTTGTCACCAGGTTGAGTGAAGTGGATAGTAAATTGTGTTTGCCCATTGGTTAGATTTTGAGGAGGGGGGTTGGAGAATAGAAAATCTGAATAAAGCGTAACTTGATTATCTGATATGGAGGCCGTATTCCACATCGAGTCAGTGGCATAAACCAGAACCATGAAGTCATCTAGGGCGCATTGATCATCTGGTTCTCCAGATTTACCGGGCGTGCTGAAATCAACACCTGTTGAGTCACCCGGCAGATGTATTTCACCAGGTAATAAAACCAGCAACCTTGAATACTCGCCAGGATAGATGTTAATCCGTGAAGAGGTGTCAGTTTTAATTGAAGCATTGGTTACATCGTGTGCATAAAAATAATGATAGGTCGCGGTTCGGAACGCAAAAGGGAATGCTGCAGTGCCATTATTCAATTGTAAATACTGAGTTGAGGTAAATTCATCGGTTGTAGAGACCTCAAACGAATCATTTACTGAATTAACTAAATTACTCCAATAGTCAGTGAGGTAGACCGAGATATTGAAATATGTACCTGCTTGTTGCGGCATCGCACTACCTATTTTCCCAGTGTCAATGCCAGGATAATAGATTTGGTAAGGAAGAATGGTCAGTAATTTATAAGGAGTACTGGGATTAAACACTATTTGATTGCTTTCTCCAGTATGCGGTGGTGATGAGAAATCTAGGCAACGGATGCTGTATGTATCGGCAAGAGTTGCGGCAAAGTTGCCTTGCCATACACCGCTATTAAAAGTGACTGTTTGATTGCCGAATTCTGGTCCTGGTGAGCTAAATACAATGACTGGGCCATTATATGGGTAAATGTTATTATTTTCATCGTAAGCATAGATTGTAACAGTGAAGGGATTTCCTACAGTCTGGGGCGAGGAGATTGGCATGAATGCAAAATGGTCGAGTTGTCCTAAAAGAAAGATTGTAATTAAACTAAGCAAAAGTCCTCCTATGTTTATTTCTAACACCTAAAAAGGGTTAGAGAAGGCTTAAGTCTTCTCTATGTCTGATAAATATAATATCTCTGATAAAAATTAAACTGTTTATATTATAATGATAAATTTAAAATTGTCAATAGCTGACCTGAAATCGGTTTCAAATCATAGAACAAAAATGGCTTTTAATCTCAGTGCTAAATTAGATTAATAAGGTGGTCTTGTACCATACCTCGCATCGGCAAATATTAAAGAATTGCAAAACTTAAGAGATGGTATATTTTGCGATAATTTCTTTTATCTGCACTGGTGTGCTACACAATACATTAATGACCTGGGCATCACGGAAATATCGTTCGACCGGGTAATCCTTCATATAACCATAGCCACCATAGATTTGAATCGCCGATGTTGTAATTTCAACTGCTGCAGTGCCACTAAAGTATTTTGCCATTGCTGCAGCAGTACGGAAGTCTTTTTTCGCGTCTCTCTTCATCGCTGCATCATATAGTAAGAGACGTCCTGCCTCAATTTTTGTTGACATATCGGCGATCTTTTCCCTTACCATTCCAAATTCTATAATCGGGGTATTAAATTGTATACGTTCTTTTGCATATTTTAGTGCGGCATCAGTAGCACCCTGGGAAATACCGAGTGCGATTGCAGCGAGACAGAGTTGTGCTAAGCCGAGGATTTCCTGTAAAATTGTAGCACCCTCATTCACTGTGCCGATTATATTGGTAGGTGAAAGTGTACAATTTTCAAATGCGATTTCTGCGATGCCTGATGCCTTCATACCGATAGTATTGTTTTTTTGAACTCGTTTAATGCCGGTGGTATTCTTCTCGACTAACAAGGCAGTCAAATTTTGTTTCTCTCCAGAGAATGATAAAAGGATGATAAGGGGACCGTTTGCACTGGAATTCAGGACCAGTAAATTTCTGCCGTTTAAGATATAGTCTTCACCTTCTTTTTTTATTTCTATTTCATTTGTTGTGACGTCGGCATAGCCACCAATAATTTCTCCGGTTGCAGCTTGGGGCAAATATTTTTTCTTTATTTCATCGCTTCCAAACTTCAGGATTGGATAGGCAAAGAGTGCATTGTGTGTAGCAGTGATGAGGGCAGTGGACGCACAGACCTTACTGATTTCCTCGAGGGTAATGACCAATCCAATAGTATCGAGGGCTGCTCCGCCCATGTCTTCAGGGATTACCGCACCCAAAAGACCCATCTCAGAGAGTTTTTTAATGTTGTCTCGAGCGAAACTGCATGTTTTATCAAGTTCGTCCACCTTATCGAGAATAACCTGTTGGGCAAATTTCTTTAATTCATTTTGCAGTAATGTGCATTCTTGATTAAGTTCCATTATTGCTCCTTTCCTTGTCTCGATTTCATTCCCATTTCCCTGATGAGTTCAAGGGCAATCACCGCGCGTTGGATCTCATTAGTACCTTCGTATATTTGAGTGATCTTGGCATCACGTAACATCTTCTCGACATTATATTCTTTGAGAATGCCATAGGGACCCAAAAGTTCAATAGCATATGTGGTGACCCTCATTGCTACGTCAGATGGAAACACTTTTGCAAATGATGATTCCTTTGAAAAGTTTTTTGCACCCGAATCTATCATTCGTGCTACAGCATATATTAAGGCACGTGCTGCCTCTATCTCGATTGCAAGATCAGCGATCTTTTTCTGGATACATTGATTTTCCAAAAGTTTATTTTTGTACGCAAAATCCAGTGCTGCTTCATAAGCTCCCTGGGCAATACCAAGGGCAATGGCACCCACGCCCGGTCTTGAGTGATCGAAGTTCCGCATAGTATAGAGAAACCCTCTTCCCTCTTTACCCATAAGATTTTCTTTTGGAACCCTGCAATCCTCAAAGACAAGTTCTGTAGTGGTTGATGCCCTGATGCCTAATTTGTTTTCTTCTTTACCAAAACTGAAGCCCGGCATTCCCTTTTCTACTATAAACGCTGAAATACCTCGGGCACCTCTTGATTTATCAGTGGATGCCAGTACTACATATACGTCAGCGATACTTCCACTGGAAATGAACTGTTTCACACCATTTAAGATATGGGAGTCGCCTTCTTTTCGTGCTGTCGTTTGGATATTCGCAACATCACTTCCTGCTTGTGCCTCAGTAAGGCCAAAGGCACAGAATAATTCACCAGTAGCGATCCTCGGTAAATATTTTTTCTTTTGGTCTTCGTCGGCAAAATAGATGATAGGTCCTGACCCCAGGGCGTTTGCTGCATAGGCGGTTGCAACGCCAGCGCAGATGCGTGCAACCTCTTCGCAAGCAATACACATATCCATCACCTTTGCACCACTACCGCCATATTCTCTTGGGACGAAGATTTTCAATAAACCCTGTCTTCCCATCTCTTTTACTATTTCTGTTGGGAATTCTGCCTTTTCATCGAGTTTGTCCCGCACTGGCAGAACTAATTTTTCTGTAATCTGGCGCGCCTTTTCTTTCAAAGTTTTTTCTTCGTCTGTCAAAAAATAGTCCATTCGACCCCCTTACACATGGTTAATCGTTAGAGGGCATGGAAGCCCGCCCCGTTAAATACAAGATGTTTATTTCTTTGATAAACAACCTCTCTGTCATTATTTAACAGGGGCCCGTTTCGTTATACGGCATCGTTATTCGTTTAAGAAAAATAAGCCTCACTTCGTTCGGGTATAGGATTTTCAATCCTATACCCGAAAATATTGAAACCGAACAACGATTAACGATTTTTTCATAGTGTACCCAATTCTTCTATCAAGTCAAGATTTTGTCCTCTCGTTTTCGATGAATTGTCTATGTCTGGAGCCGTTCTGCTGGCTCAGCAGAATGAGATTACACTTGACAGTACGATAATTATGGTTATCATTATTTCATGTTTTTGCCCCTTTTTTTATTGATTGCACAGCTTGAAGTTGCTGCTTTTGATACCCCAAATGATGATGGATCAAGTATTACTGTTACATGGGAGAGCGACACTAATTTTCAATCAGTTATCATTATGAGGAGTGCGCGTCCGCAAGAGGGATTCGAGACACTCTGCGAAGTTGAGATGAGTCGTTCACCATTTTTTGATACGAGCATTACCTCGGATGGTAATTACTACTATAAAATAGTGGCACAGAGTGGAGATACTGAAATAATTTCCGAAGTAGTTGGGCCGGTGAAGGTACACGCTCAGTTTTTTAATACGGGCCGTATCAACATTGCAATATGTATTGTTATTCTCTTCGCAGCAATTATTTACTATATCAGACGGGCACGTCGCGGTAAAATATTATATATAAGGAAGATACCTGCAATTACGGCAATGGAGGAGGCGATTGGTCGTGCTACTGAAATGGGCAAACCGGTGCTCTTTGTTCCAGGTATAATGGATATTGATGAGCCAGAGACAATCGCTGCGATGAGTATCTTGGGCAGGATTGCGGAGAAGACCGCGGAGTACGGTACGCCACTCTATGTTCCGACATGCCATGCAATGACCATGAGTATGGCGCAACAGATTGTAAAAGAATCGGCAACACGGGTTGGTAGACCTGATTGGTTTAATGCTGACAACATACGATACTTAACCGAAGATCAATTTGGTTACGTGTCCGCAGTTGATGGAATTATGGTGAGGGAGAAGCCAGCAACCAATTTCTATTTGGGGAAATTTTATGCAGAATCAGTCATTCTGGCAGAAACAGGATACTCGACAGGAGCAGTGCAAATTGCTGG
>LJNI01000042.1 GCA_001303225.1 candidate division TA06 bacterium DG_78
GTCCCATCATCTCCGTGTACTCAGTCAGCTCACCGCCAAGAACCAGTCGCACCAAGGCAGAGAGGTCCTTTCCAAGCCAGATTGCAAAAATAGTATGTCCTTTGACCAAACCCAGAATCTCGGTAATTTCTCTGCCAGGAACTTCTGTAGAATTCAGAAGCAACATCTGAGGAACAGGCTCAGGAGAAGAAAGTTCCTCTCCTAGAACCTTGCCTTTCCGCTGTTCGATTGCCACCGTAATCAGGACGAGTAGGATACCACCCAGAATGCAGTAAACTGCTATTCTAAGCCACCAAGGTACAACTGGATCGTCGGAAACAGTTACGTGCCACGGCATCCCGATAAATATAACAGTAAAGAGTCCAAGCACGAAGGCCAGTGATCCAATATGTCGAATTATTTTCATAATGCCTCCTTTTGCAATTACCAAAAATCGCGACCCCAAATGTTTCTATTATATCCGTAATAGAAGTTAATTTATTTTTGATAATATTGAGAGAGTATAATTCAGGGAAGGAAAATGTCAACCGTGGTAACGTTATTCCGCTCCGGGATCGGACATGCTTACAATGACGGGCAGGAGGAGTCACGTGGTATATGCGTTGACATTGAGGCGTATTTGATTATTATTATGGAATTTCGGAAGGAGTGTGTATGGCAATTATTCTTAACGGAGAAAATTTTACCATCGAGAAACTCGTGGACATTGCAAGAAATAACGGAAAGGTGGAAATCCCCGTAACTGCAATACAAAAAGTTAAACAATGTCGCGCCATGCTTGAAGAAAAAATAAAGGCGAAAGAAATTATGTATGGAGTAAATACCGGCATTGGCGAATTTTCTGAGGTAATATTAACAGATGAGCAAACAAAACAATTTCAAAAATATCTCATTTACAACCACGCGGCAGGCATTGGTGATCCTGCACCCATCGAATATATTCGAGGAGCAATTGCAAGTAGAATAAATGTACTTGTGAAAGGAAAATCAGGATGCCGACCAGAAATTCCGATAACCATGGTTGAGATGTTAAATAAAGGTGTGACACCGGTTGTTTGTTTAAAAGGATCCGTAGGAGCGAGCGGCGATTTAGCACCAATGTCTCAGATTGCACTTCTTTTGATGGGTGAAGGTGAAGCATATTATAAAGGAGAAAAGTTGCCTGGTAAGGTTGCCATGGAACGTGCTGGAATCACCATTCCCGGATTAAAGGCAAGGGATGGATTAGCGGCAATCAATGGTTCAAATTTAATAACCTCAATAAGTGCTTTACAGTTATATGATATTAATCGCTGGCTTAAGCAGGCAGAGATTGCATGTGCCATGACATTGGAAGCATTATATGCAAACATGAAACCATACGATGTGCGTCTACACCAGGCGCGTGGTTTTCCAGGTGCAGTAAGAACATCAAAGGCAATCATGAAGTGTATTGAGGGAAGCGACCTCTTATCGGGCAAATTCAAAATGAAGGTTCAGGATGCCTATTCTATGCGTTCGAGTCCACAGGTCATTGGCGCAGCCCATGATGCAGTTGATTGGGCACGGAAACAGGTTGAAATTGAACTCAATGGTGTTGGTGATAATCCTATCTTCTTGCCTGAATACAAATTAACACTGACCGGTGCAAATTTCCAGGGAACTCCGGTCTCATTACCCATGGACATGGTTGGTGCAGCAGTTACGATGGTGAGTGTTATCTCAGAAAGGCGTCTCAATCGTCTCACCAATCCAGCCCTAAGCATTGGACTACCCGCTTTCCTCAGCAAGGGTGCGGGCATGATGTCAGGAATGATGTTGAGTCAGTATACGGCCGACACCTTGATTGTTGAACAGAGAATCTTGTCCTTTCCCGCCTCGATCATGTCGATACCCGCAGCAGCAGACCAAGAAGATTTTGTCTCCATGGGTATGAATACCGCAATCAAAAATGCACAAATCCTCGATAATGCATGTGGGGTCTTGGGTATTGAATTTATGGCAGCAGCCCAGGCATTAGATTTCCGTGATTTTAATCCGGGCAAGGGTGTTACGACAGCAAAAAGAGTCATCAGAAAATACGTGGAACATCTTGATGAAGACCGACCTTTGTATAATGATCATACACGCATGAAAGAATTAATTAAGTCATGTGAAATCCTGCAAGAGGTAGAGAAGGTGGTTGGAAGTCTAGAACAGTAAGGAGTAAGCAGTTAAAATTATAATTATCACAAAATTAAAATAGAAGAATCAACCGAACCAACAAAATCTTTATATCCAATAGTGCTTGATCGATAATTGAATAATACAAAGGTGTGTTGAATTCATATACAGTATCACCATCAGTAATAATATGGAAAATACTGTTCTCATCAGTGGTATAATCATTCATGTTTAGTTCGACACTGCCGCACATAATGCTCTGCTCTCTCTGTAATTCAATTGTTATATTGTCCAATACTATTTTCCTATGGTGCAATTTTTCAGGCATTGCAAAAAATTCTTTGCGCACTGGAAAAAATCTGCGTGGTGCAACAAGATAATCGACTTCGTTGATTCCGTTCATACCTAAAAACTTTGTTTTTTCTCCAGATGTAACATAGATCGTTTCGCCAGCAGTCGTGGAAATATATGTTCCCTCCTGGGTGATTCTCAAAATTGCAGTATCAGACAACAAACCAATGGATGCAATTGTTACCATGATGAGGAGTGCAAAAATTCCACATTTCCGTGTGCGTTTAGGAAAAAGAAAGAAGAAGGCGATTAAAAAAATAGGTGAAATATTTACAGAAATTGTAGAATGTGGAATATGTGCAACAATTTTTGAAACCGATACTAACAGAGAAATCAAAAATGGTATCGGCAGAACGATTATCTTTGCCAGTGCTGAAAAAAATAACCCGAGTAGCAAATATATAAACAGGAGAAAAATGACTATCATGGCAATGGGTACTACAATAAGATTAGAAAAGATTGCGAGAGTCGGTAATCGGTGAAAATAGTAAATGAGCACCGGCGAAACAAAAAGTTGTGCAGAAAATGAAACTGTCATCGATGCGTAGATGAATTTTAAAAATTTGTTTTTTACCTTATCCTTTAAGTACGCGGAAATCTTGGGATAGAGAAATACGATGCCGTAGACAGCAGCAAATGATAACTGCGCACCAACATCAAAGAGTAACAGTGGATTTATCAACAACAGAGAGATTGCGGTAATATTGATAACATGGAGGCCATCTACATTTCTCTGTAAAATAATGGCTAATCCAAAGAAGAATGCCATGAGCGTTGCCCGATAAATACTCGGTCGAAATCCAACCACACCAGCGTAAATAGAAAGGACGATCATTATTATCATAAATTTTATTTTCGGAGAGAGGGGAATAAAAAAGAGGACACAACCTATAAACAGACAGACAAATCCAACGTGGAGACCCGACACTGCCAAAATATGGAGAACACCAGCGCGACTGAAAACATCTTTCAAGTCTCTGCCGAGACGATTACTTCCTCCAAGAATAAGGCCACTCGCAGTGTTATAGTACACATCATCAAAAACTGACCGCAGCTGATGATCAATGTAATTTCGTACTGTATAAGAAATTAGATCGATGATGCCTTGTGAACGACCTTTTTCGACTATGTCACCTACGAATATATGAGGTCGATGGAGAAACTTAGATTGTTTAATTCTTCCTTTGATGATAATTCTTGTGCCGAGAAGTGTCCCTCTCGTGTATGTATAGAACTCAACCGGGATTTTATAATCTATTGTATCCTGCTGTAGTAGAGCTTTATCAATAAGCATCGATAGTCTCACGTAGTTTTGATGATGGTCCTCGGCAACAACCACGCCAGAAAAACAGAGAGCTCTCCCTTGGTGAGATGGTCTCATCGGCACCATGAATGCACAATTGAGCGCAGACAGCGATGCAATAGTCAGAAAGAGGAATCTCTTTTCAATAAAGGTCAGCAACAATCCGGCACATGCACAAACGATGGGTACCAGTGGTGTAGGTTGAAATAAGACGTGAAGAACTATGCCGACAACAAGGGAAAGGAGTACTGCGATACCGAGATTTTTAATAGATGCCCCCTACTGATGATAGTTTTGTGTTAAGTTCAAGTCGTCATTTCAAAGACAAAATTTTTTAATTTTTTAAGATTCTGAAGAATATAGAGAGCAGCTGCATCATTTTTTTTAAATTCAGGTAAAAACCATACTAAACCCTTGCCGTGTAAAAATAATTTTGAAAAAATCTCTCCTCTTTCATTAAAGGTTATATCGATATATTTCGGGTATTCAAAACCATAATCCAATTCTATTTTAAACATAATGGGAAGGGTCGCTGACAATTCCCCTGTAAAGAGGGAAGGCAGCAATGATGAAAAGGCCGAATAAACCTTAAAGGTATTCGCCTCTGTCCTTACATAATTGAGTTTGATATCAAGAAAGTTGGGGGCATAATATATATGTTTCATGTAGGCGACATTCATAAAGATAAAAAGAGGCCGGCCGTTCACTTTGATAGCATTCACAATATCATTTTTTACAAATGGAGACTGCACTGTATTTATCTGATTATAGGTGATAAGTTGATACCGTGGAATCATTTGATCGCCTCGTTTGAATAGTGTATCTGTCGGTGATGATTCAATGTGGACTTTAAAAGTAGTATTGAGGGTACCCCATTTGAGTTTATCAAAACAAGCCGGTCTTTCAAGATTAAAAAACATGGCGTCTACTTCCTGAGGAGGCGTTGTAATATAAGCAGAACCAGACCGATAACCCAACTCCTCTGAACGGACTGTATACCCAGCATTTTTTAACGATTGAACAAACGTTCGTTCCGAATCAATGCAGAGTATCTTCATCGTTGATTCTTCCAGAAAATAAATCTACAAAGTTATTTACCATATTAACTATAATACAACTAATCTGTCTCTACAGAGGTAATGATCTATGATGACTCTTGATAGACAATCTTAGAAATTATTTTTGTTGTCTTGCTTAATTCAACTCTTGCTAACCCTGGACTCGAAGCTTCTGGCTTGAGACATGCGTAAATAAAAAAATCTTCGCCAACAGGGTACACAATATAAAAGGCTTTTTCAGTGAGCCAGATGAGTTCTTTCTCTGATCCTAAATCGAGACTTTTCCTTACTTCTCGAGAAGCTAACATAATTGACGAAATTTCTGCATCATAGAGATTAACGTCGAATTCTGCATCAATAATATACTGGGCAACAGTAATACCATCGTAACCAACAAGACTCACATAACTGCACCCAGGGATCTTTTCCGCTATTTGTCTAATTTGTTCCTGTAAATCATCAGGCATTACACCCTCCTTAGACGCTTGACGCTGTACGCTTTTCGCTTAAGGCAATGAGAACGATAAACCTTAGCGTAAGGCGTAAAGCATTGAGCTTAGTTATCAATTTGAATGAAAGCATATTTATGCTCTCTCAAGATATTCTCCAGTTTCTGTATCAATCTTGACCAAATCACCTACTCCAATAAATGGTGGAACTTGACACACATGACCGCCCTGGAGGGTTGCCGGCTTTGGTTGGGCTTGTGCCGTCGCTTCTTTGATATATGCCTGTGTCTCAACGACCTTGAGGACAACTGTCTTCGGCAGAATAATACCAAAGGGCTTCCCTTCAAAAAATTCCAGTTTCACTCTGATATTTGGTGTCATGAACTTCACGCTATCACCGATCAGTTCTTGACCTAAAGGAATTTGTTCATAGTTCTCCAAATTCATGAAATAGTAGCGATTGCCATCAGCGTAAATATATTCCATCTCGATTTCCTCAATATCTGCTTCTTCTATTCTATCGACAGAGCGGAATCTCGTTTCCGTAGAGAGACCGGTTTGGAGATTCCTCAAGTTACATATTATCATCGCTCGCTTATTACCCGGAGTCAGATGAGTCACTTTTAAGACCACATGCGGCACGCCATCGAGTGTAATAAGCATTCCCTTCCTGATTTTTGTTGCCTGTATCATCTTACCTCTCTACGATATGTACTCCCCTTTGTACTGTCATCAACAAATATACCACTCTCCGAGAGCCGTTCTCTTATATAATCAGCAAATTCATAATCTTTTTCTTTTCTCAACTCATCCCTAATACGTAACAGAAGTCGAATAATCAGTGGGTATATATTCTTAATGTCCTTCAATAATTCAAAATCATCAATACTTGTGATACTTTCCAACACACTATCTCTTTTCTCTTCCCGCAATCGCTTCTTCACATCCGAAAGTATTTGCACCACCGCTTTATATGGTTCAACCACTTCTTCAACTTCTTCAATAAATCCTAATAATGTGTAGTAATATTTGACACTTGCCGCGATTTCTTTTGCTCTACGATCATCCTTGCATTCATTACCTTCTGTAATAAGCTCATAGAGAACTGCCAACGCCCTCGACGTATTTAAATCGTCATTCATCGCCTCGGTAAATGTATCGCGCATCAATGGTTCAGAAATCTGTGGTACATCACCGTGTTTATCAAGGTATGTTTTTATCGTTGCATACGCAGATCGTGCCTCGTGCAGTCTCTCGTCAGCATACTCGAGCTGTTTTCGGTAGTGTGTCTTCAACATGAATAGTCTAATTACATTCGATGAATAGCGCTCAAGAACATCTTTAATCGGAGAGTAATGGCCAGTCGATTTTGACATCTTTTCACCAGTCAAGGTCACCCACCCATTATGGAGCCAGAATCGGACAAATTCCTTTCCTGTTGCCGCAACTGATTGAGCAATCTCATTCTCGTGGTGCGGGAAGATCAGATCTTCACCACCAGTATGTATATCAAACGTTTCGCCAAGGTAGTGCATAGACATAGCCGAGCATTCAATGTGCCACCCTGGTCTTCCTTTTCCCCAGGGACTTAACCAATACGGTTCACCGGGTTTTGCCGCTTTCCAGAGTGTAAAATCGAGTGGATCATCCTTTGATTCAGTTGGTTCAATCCGCGCACCAGCCATGAGTTCATCAATACTTTTCTTTGAAAATCTGCCATAATCGGGGAATTTCCGCACGCGGAAGTACACATCGCCCTTCTTTTCATAGGCATAGCCCTTGTCGATGAGACGTTGGACCAGGGATATTATTTCCTCAATATGTTGTGATGCCCGCGGATAGACATCGGCTCTCGTTATATTGAGTTCGTCACATGCCCTGAGGTACGTTTCAATATTCTTTTGGCTAATGATACGCCAATCCTGTTTGTATTCCTTCTGTTTTTCAATTATTTTATCGTCAATATCAGTAAAATTTTCCAATGCCTTAACTTTATGACCTAAGTGAGAAAGCCAGCGCATGAGAATATCCCGAACCAGGGCAGCTCGAATATGTCCAACGTGTGGTGGGCCTTGAACAGTAAGGCCGCAGGTATATATACCGACAACGTCACTCCTTGGTATAAAATCTTCTAATCTCCGCGTGAGCGTATTGTATAATTTCAAACCCATTATTCGCTCCGTAAATAGGCTGTCGCTGCTGCAATTTTTACCAGAGGATTTGGTGCATCCATCATCTCCTCAAAAATCTTTTTGCATTCCTGAGCATGAGATGTAGCCAAGACATCGATCGCGCCAACAGAAACATTAACATATTCATCATGTACTGCATCTTTGAGTACTGAGAGTGCATCGGGAATATGATGTTTCTTGAAAATATCTAACGCTGCAATCCTGACAAAGGGGTCGTGAGACTCTAATCCCTCTTTTAACGTATGAACGCCGGCATTGTCGTTTAAAATTAATAAAGCTTCGGCTGCTGCGATCCTAAATTCCCACGGCATGTCGTCGAGACACTTTCTGAGAATAGGAATCACCGATGTATCACCAATTTCTGCAATGGCAATAACACCAACTCTAAAAACTTCGCTGTTGACTGTCTGCACCTGTTCCATGATAAAATCTTCCATCCCTCTTTCTCCGAGATTCTCGAGTGCCTGAGCAGTAGCAATCCGCACCTGAGGATTAATATCCCTTAATCCTGCATACATTACTTCCTTTTCTTTGAATTTTTCTAATCCACGATACGAGATCACCCGTATCCGTGCGACCGAATCAGTAACTCCCTTAATCAGAATCTCGCGACAAATTTCACTATCGATACGTGCAATGTACTGATAGGCTTCAGTACGAATGAGTGCATCTTTACTCTCTGCAAGTGCCAGTACAATCGGCAAAAATGTCTGTTCCTGTACATCAGAGAGTGCACCCAATGAGGCAACCACGCCGTCTCGGTCTTCACCCTCAAGGGTCTGATGGAGCACCTGTATTCCTCGGCTATCACCTATCACCACGAGCCCTTTTGCTGCGTTCACCTGGATAATAACCGACTCGTCTGCTATCCCACTCAGCAATATGTCCAGTGCCTTTTGATGCGGCGATGGAGCGCACGAAATCAAAAAAATGAGCATCAGAATGAATCGTATTCTCATCTGCCGAATTATAGTTAATTTCTAAAGGATGTCAATGACACACAAGGAGGTCGCTGAAAAAATCTTCAGCAACCTCTCGATTACAGTGATCTACTAAAGATAGCAGTGATAAAAGTATCGAGATTTCAATCACTGTAATCTGATTCTTTATCACCGTAATCGTTGAGATTGCGTTTTCCGCAATCTCATTATATATTTCTTGACAAAAAACCATTTTTGGCATAAACTATACTGAGGAGGCTCAATGAAAAAAGCAACCACAGGGGAAAAATTTGTGTATAAACCGATCTCTGCACCACGTGGCACAAAAATTTCCTGTAAAGGTTGGCACCAAGAAGCTGCATTGAGAATGTTACAGAATAATTTAGACCCCCAGGTTGCTGAAAAATCTGAGGAATTAATTATTTATGGTGGAAGCGGTAAGGCCGCGCGAAATTGGGAATCATACCATGCAATTGTTGCATCACTGAAAAAACTAGAGAACGATGAAACACTTCTTGTACAGTCAGGAAAACCAGTAGGTGTTTTTCAAACATACGAACATGCACCACGTGTACTGATCGCCAACTCACTCTTGGTGCCTCAATGGGCAACCTGGGATTATTTTAGGAAACTCGAAGCCCTCGGTCTCATCATGTATGGTCAGATGACTGCAGGCAGCTGGATCTACATTGGGACGCAGGGAATCATCCAAGGAACATACGAGACATTAGCTGCCTGTGCACGAAAGCATTTTGGCGGTTCACTGAGAGGCAAGTGGGTTCTTACTGGCGGCATGGGCGGAATGAGCGGTGCTCAACCCCTTGCAGTCACCATGAACGAAGGGGTAATACTCGATATTGAAGTCGATCCCAGCAGAATAGAAAAACGAGTTAAGCAGGGATTCTGTGATGTCATGGTGAGTACATTAGACGATGCTCTAAAATTGGTATTCGATGCAGTAAAGGCCAAAAAGCCGCTCTCTGTCGGTCTCGTCGGCAATACATCAGACATCGAACCAGAACTGGTTAAGCGAGGAATAATCCCGGATATTGTAACTGACCAAACCTCAGCCCACGATGAATTGAATGGTTATGTTCCCGGTCGCATCAGTTTAAATGATGCCCTCGCGTTACGTAAGAAAAATTCTGAAGAATATAAAAAGAGGTCGCTCGAATCGATTGGCAGACAGATGGAGGCTATGCTCGCAATGCAGAAACAAGGTGCGGTAGCATTCGATTATGGGAATAATATTCGAGGTCAAGCGAAGAAAGCTGGCATCGAAAATCCATTTGCTATTCCAGGATTTGTACTGGAATACATCAGACCACTCTTCTGCGAAGGCAAAGGGCCTTTCCGCTGGGCAGCACTTTCTGGCGAAAAGGATGATATTTATGCAACCGATAAAAAAGTATTAGAAATGTTCGGCGATAATCCTGCTATCCGGAGATGGATCGAACTCGCCCAGAAAAAAATTCCCTTTCAAGGATTGCCCGCGAGAATTATGTGGCTCGGTTATGGGGAGAGGAGCAAATTTGGTTTAGCAATAAATCGAATGGTCAAAGAAAAGAACATTAAGGCACCAATTGTTATTGGTCGAGACCACCTTGACACCGGTTCAGTTGCCTCTCCTTATCGAGAAACCGAAGGTATGCTCGATGGTTCTGATGCAATTGCAGATTGGCCAATACTCAATGCACTACTCAACACCGCTTCTGGAGCCTCCTGGGTTTCGGTACACCATGGTGGTGGTGTGGGTATTGGGTTATCAATTCATGCAGGACAAGTTATTGTATGCGATGGCACTCGTGAGCTGGATACGAGAATCGAACGTGTTCTCACCAATGATCCTGGCATCGGTATTGCCCGTCACTATGATGCAGGATACGATAATGCTATTAATTTTGCAAAAAATAGAGGAATAAAAATCCCAATGGAGAGGTTATGATAATAAATTTTATTAAAAAAAGTAAGAACTATGTATGCATGAACTGTAATCTATCATTATCACGTAGATATCTCAGCATTTCATTATCATATATCCTCGTGTTCTTTTCTCTTTTGTTGATTTCTTGTGCTTATAAAAAAGATTCAATTGTAATAGCGTATCCCCAAGCACCTCGTAGCTTTGACTGTCATGTACGAAAAGAGCTCATTACGCTCTCAATTCTATATAATATCTACGAACCGCTTGTTTGTTTTGATGCCAATATGAAAATTGGTCCGGGATTGGCTGATTACTGGGAACAAAAAGATAGTCTTACTTGGGTATTTTACCTACGTGATGATGTAGTATTCCACAACGGTAAGACGTGTGGAATAAATGATGTAATATACTCGTTATACCGACCAATGAATTTGCCAGAGTCAGAATTTACAGTGCTCCAAGATGTCTTAGATACAATCATAGGTGAAGTCGAAAACAAAATCATCATCAAGACAATAATCCCACGAACCTTTGTACTCTATGATGTTGCCCTCATCGGCATAATACCAGAGGGTCTCGACCCAGGAACTGAAGATCCTGTTGGAACTGGACCCTATCGTTTTATTGCATCGAGTGAAAATAGACTTACCCTCGAAGCATTTCCACAATACTGGGGCGAAAAACCAGAAATAAAGCGAGTCGACTACTATATCATCCCTGAATTTGAGGGCAGGTTCCAAATGTTTGCCGAAGGCAAGGCAGATATCATAACCTTCGTCCCTATCGAGGCTGTTGAGAGATGTGAGGCGATTGGACAAGTAGTCGCATCACCTGGTGTTTCAATACGATACTTAGAACTGAATTTGAGAAAATACCCATTTAATACACGCGAATTCAGGTTCGCCATTAATATAGGTATCGACAGAGAAGGTATGACAAGAGACGTGTATCATGGCTATGCGGTTCCTGCAAATCAATATATTAATCCTGGTGTTTTCGGTTACGATCCAACGCGAAAGAATTTTGTGTATGACCCTGATAGTGCAAAAAAACTAATTTTAAATTTAGGCGATGTGCCAGCCATTGAATTGGAATATGCCAATGTAAAATACTTTATTGGTGAGGCGATAGCTAAACAACTCGAGAACATCGGACTCAAGGTCAAAACTCATTCACTACCGCCTGATGAATTTTGGGCGAGGATCGAAGGCCGACAGAGCGATTGCTATCTCATTTCTATGGTCCCAAATTCTTACGAGGGGATTGGGGACATCACGAGTTGTTTTCACACATTACAATCTGCCAAGGGTCTCGGGCTGCAAAACAGGGTAGGCTTCTCAAACAGAAGAGTGGATGCTATCATCGAATCACTCCCCTATATTACAGATCCGCAACACGTCGCACAAAAAATATCTGAAATACAGGATATTTTGATAAAAGACCTTCCAACGATTCCCATAGTATGGGAAAAGCAGATTTACTGTGTGTCAGAAAAGATCGAATGGGACCTGCGACTCGATGAATTTATCCTCATCAGAGATATTACAATAACTGACTAAGCTACAATGAGAATATCATTCAGAACCAAAGTCGTGGCCCTCATGACCTTTGGAATTATTATTCTCTTTTTACTCATAGGCATTACATTTTCTATTACCCGGACAAACGAATTGAAGAAAAATATTATTGACGAAGCTAATAATTTTGTTGAGTTAACGAGGACTGAAATCGGTGGCGCATTTGTCCGCTATTACGAGACTGGATTTTTTAGATTCCGCGAAATCGTAGTACGTCAAGTTGATCTCTCTTCAGATATCGAAAACATTCAAATTGTCGGTCTCGACAAAAGGATTTATTTTGAAAGCCGTACAAGTGAGAAAGAGCATTTTTTCTTGCATATTGAGCGTCGGGTAATCAGCGATTCATTCATTGTTGAGAATATCAAAAAAATGGAAGTGAATCAGAAATTCGACAAAAATCTCGTAATCGTTGCACCCTATATAAATGAATATGGCGTACACAATTATTCAATCGTGTATTCGTTCTCACTCGAGCGACTCGATAAAGGAATAGCTTCGCTCCATAGGAATGTTTTTTTCCTCTGTATCGGCATTATTCTGGTTGGTTTTGTAATCTCTCATTTGCTCTCAGGAAGAATCACAAGCCACCTAAAGTCTTTAAGCAGCGTAGCAGAAAAAATTGCTGCCGGCGATTTTAACCAAGTAGTAAATATTACAACAAACGACGAATTTGAGGAACTAGCAAAAGCCTTTAATCTGATGACGAGTGAAATACGAAAAGATGTTCGCAATCTTAAAAATATGGTCAGTGAATTACGGAGGAGAGACAAAGAGAGAACACTTTTTTTAGCAAATCTATCTCACGAATTGAGAACACCACTCACCGCCTCGCTCGGCTACGTAGATTATATGGAAAAAGGCAAACTTGGTAAGATAACGCCTGAGCAAACACATAGTTTAGCTATCATTAAGAGAAATCTCGAACGACTAACAAGAGAAATCCGTTCTCTCATAGATATTTCTAAATATTCGTTACGCAGTATAAAACTGACGCTCGCGCCAGTTTCGATACCCAACATCATTGAACCAGTGCTCATTGATTTTCATCCAGATATTGAGTTGAAAAAACTCAAGGTCAAAACAAACTATGCTGTGCGATCACTACCTCGAGGCGACAGAGATTATCTAAAAACTGTTTTTGAAAATATTTTCAGAAATGCCATTAAGTTTTCGCCAGATGGTGGTGTGATAAGCATTACAACGATAGATCATAAAGAGCGAAATAAAAAATTTGTCTGTTTCACGATTAGCAATCAAGGGCCCATGATACCGCAAAAAAAACTGAACAAGATTTTTGAACCTTTTTATCAAATTGACAGATCAACAAAAAAGAGCTACGGAGGAATTGGACTCGGTCTTTCAATAGCCCGTATTATCGTGGAAGCACATAACGGAAGAATATGGGCAGAGAGCACCAAAGAGATAACCGTTTTTAAATACATTATACCATACGGAGGCAAATATGTCGCAAGCAAAAAGAATAGTAGTAATAGACGATGAAGAAGATATTTTAGATTTTGTTTCAAGGGTTCTGACTGACGGCGGGTATAAAGTTTTCACCGCAAAAAATGCTGAAGATGGCATTGAAGTTATGAAAAAGGAAGAAATTGACCTTCTCCTCTTGGATATCATGCTTCCAAAAATTGATGGCTGGGAGGTAATAAAAATAATGAAGGCTGATGAGAAGATGAAGAAAATCCCCGTGGCTATGCTCACAGCGCGTCTCGATTCACACGATAAGATTATTGGCCTACGTGAAGGCGCAGTGGATTATATCTGTAAACCATTTACTGCTGACGACTTACTCAGTCGGGTCAATGATATGTTCAAATATATGGAAGAGTAAGTAGAATAAGGATACGTCGCTCGTCTTGACTTTTTGAGATATCGTGCTATACTATAGTTGGAGAGAATTGTGGATATTATTGTAGTATCTGGTAAGGCAAACAAGACAATTAATTTCCAAATAAAATCGGTGCTCCTCGCAGTTGCTTTCATATTTGTCATTACTATCCTCATTGTATTTACATACAATGTAGTTAAATTTGCAACAACTGAGGTCGACCAGAATCGAATAATGCAGTTGAAAGAAGAAAATAAAATAATTCATGATGAGCTAACGCGCATTGAAAAAGAAATGTACAGTCTGAACAGCTTTCTTGATTCACTCGAATTGTATGATGAAAAATTACGGATATATGCCTCATTAGAACCGATCGGTGAAGATGTAAGAAAAATGGGAGTAGGTGGCTATACCAAAGATTACGGTACAGACAAATTATCATCCCGTGTTAGTGAAAATCTTGTTGATATGTCTCAGACACTTGACAACCTACTCGCACGTGCACAGCTACAGAAGGAAAGCTTCGATGCCATTCTTACACACCTCGAAGAAAAAACATATCTTCAAAACCATACACCATCAATCATTCCTGTCCAGGGATGGCTCATTAGAGGCTATGGGTATCACACAGATCCATTCACGCAAAAGGTTAAAATGCACGAAGGGCTCGATATCGCCGCACCAATAGGCACACCAATTGTCGCTCCGTCAGATGGCCTCGTGAAATTTACCGGGAAAAGGGCGGGATTTGGCTTGGTGCTCGAAATTGACCACGGCTATGGATTTACAACCATCTATGCTCACTGCCAACGCATCAAGGTGAATCAGGGAGATAAAGTAAAACGAGGAGACTACGAGGTCCACGTGTCACAAACGCCAGTGAATCCTGTCGACTACATAATTACTGCAACGTCACTAAACGATTAAATTATTTAAACTGATGGCGAATTCAATCATTGAAAAAATAAAGAAACTTAAAGAAAAAAGGAATGCAATAATATTAGTGCATAATTACCAACTCCCTGAAGTTCAAGATATTGCCGACTATCTCGGTGATTCTCTCGAACTGGCAAGAAAATCCCGCGAAACCGATAGCGATATCATTCTCTTTTGTGGTGTCCATTTTATGGCTGAAACAGCAAAAATTTTAAATCCGAATAAAAAGGTGCTCATGCCTGACCTCCATGCAGGATGTCCAATGGCCGACATGGTTACTGCCGAACAGTTACAAAAAGAGAAAAATGTACACTCTGATGCTGGTGTTATGTGCTACATAAATTCTACCGCTGATGTAAAAGCACTGTCAGACATCTGTT
>LJNI01000043.1 GCA_001303225.1 candidate division TA06 bacterium DG_78
CGCGCCAGTAAACGCACCTTTCTCATAGCCGAATAATTCACTCTCTAATAAATTGTCTGGTATCGCACCACAATTCACCACGACTAATGGCTTCTCAGCACGATCACTCTCTTGATGTAACAATTTCGTAATCAATTCCTTACCCGTACCTGTTTCACCGGTAATCAAAATCGTTGCATCAGTCCGCGCTAAACGAGAGATCGTCTTACTCACTTCCTCAATCTGCGAAGATTTACCAATGAGCTGTGGTTCCTTCCGTTTCTCATCCTTGCGCAAACCAAACACCGCTATCTGATTCCCTCCTTTACTCTTTGCTACAAAGAGGGCATGGTCTGCCTCAACGACAATGTTTTCACCATCAGTAATCTTCTCAACTGGGAATGTCGATAAACCGATACTTATCGTTGTTGAAACAGTTTCTTTATCATCGACAGGGAATTGTAAGCCTGCAATCTCTTTTTGTAACCGCTGGGCAAGGTATCGCGCACCTCGTACTCCAATTTCAGGCATTAAAATAGCAAATTCATCACCACCATACCGTGCGGCGATATCGCAATTTCTTACTGATCCTTTGATGAGTTCTGCAATTTTTACGAGTATTGAATTCCCAAAGAGGTGTCCATAAGAATCGTTGATCGCCTTAAAATTATCAAGGTCGATCATGATAAAAGAAATAGTGTCTTTTTTATATCTGAGCGCACGGTTAATTTCTTCATCGAGACGGGTACGTAAGTAGCCATAATTATACAAACCTGTGAGGGAATCACGTACGCTCGAATCATAGAGACGCGTATTTTCAATCGCCACACTTGCCTGGGCAGCAAATGCCTCAAATAATCGCTCTTCGAGTTTAGTAAAACTCTCGGTCTCTGAATGAGAATCGACATAGATTAAACCTAAGAGGTGTTTTTTCGCCTTTAGTGGTACGCACATTACCATACGCAAACCAAGGACCTCAATGCTCTCACTGACTTTAAACTCCTCCTCTTTGTAAATGTCACTCAGGAATAGCGACGTGCCACTCGCAAGTACTTGATTAACAACACTCCGTGAAATTTTAAACTCTTCACTCTCTAATGTTTTCTTGTCAATATTTCTGGTTACCCTGAATTCTAAGTTACCATCATTTCTGAAGAGCATAAGGAATCCACGTTCTGCCTTTGTCAGGCTAATCGCAGAATCAACGATGAGCTCGAGTAATTGATTGAAATCCCGAGGTGTATTGATCGAATGTGTGACCTCAAGCAAGGAATAGAGATAACGATTCTCTTTTAAAAGTTCATCAGGATCCTTTTCATGACCAATTTTTTTCTCTAAATGTTCAACCTTATTGAGGTATCTATTTAAAGAGGAATCTTTCTTTTTCTTAGTCATTGCACTATATTATACACAAAATCCTTGGAGAGTCAACTCAGCGAAGTAGATTTTTCAACCCCGTCAATAGCAGCAAAAACAGCCTGACGATCAGAGCGATGTAAATAGCATTTCCTCATCGCACTATGCTTCATTATGCTCGTTACATCCACCAGTGTTTTAATACACTTCTTGTAGTATCGTAGTGCTTTACGATATGCTCTGTTCTCCTGATGCATCTCACCATACGCGAAATGAACTTTCCAAAGAATTTCAGGATAGTTGATCTCTTCGGCGAGTTTTATCGCCTCATTATATATTAAGGTACTGTCCGTTTGCGACAGAACGCCCACTTTGTATCCGTGTTTAGCTTTCATTAGCAAGGCCTTAACATAAACATCTTTCGCCCCCATATTTCTTGCAGTATCGGCTGCCCTGCACGCCATCTCAAAACCCTCATGATATTTTTTTTCATAATAATAGATTTCAGTGAGTAAAAGAAACAACTGTACTAATCGTCTTTTCATCTTCAATTTTTTTGCTATACCTACTCCTTTTTTACAATAATCGTGGGCGAGTGCATAGTCGTGCATCATCAGATGGATTTGACAAAATGTTGTGTAGCATTCAATCTCTACATCTTGTAATGCGAAAGCAGCAGCAATCTTTAGGGCATCTCTGCCATATCGTTTTGCTCTTGAAATTTCTCCAATTTCCAGGAATGTGAAACTCATAAGAACCAGTACACGACCAGCGGCACGTTGCTGCCCGCTCTCGCGGGTGATCTTTAATGCCTTTCTATGGTACTCTAGAGACACTGTATAGTCTCCTTTTGAGTGGTTTATGTCACCAAGTACCATCAACGCAAAAATTTTTTTCTCAGTCCAACCTATTTCATCCAGTATCTTTAGTGCCTGCTTAGTAGATGTTTCTGCCTCACTATAGTTACAGAGTGCTAAATAACAATTGCCGAGTTCGAGAAGAACTCCACCTGTTATAAGTGGAGTGCCAATTTTTTTCGAAATAGCGAGCGCTTTTTGAAAACAGGTTAGGGCCTTTAAATAATACCCCCTCTCTTTAAGAATATTACCAAGATTGAGTAACCGAATTGAAACACCTTGTTGTTCTCCGATTCTCTCAGAAACCTTAATTGACTTTTGATAATAAACAGATGCTTTCTGGTAATCAAATTTCAATTGGTAACTGATACCGAGATTATTTAAAACAGCAGCAACTCCGAAATCATTATCAGCTCTTTTATAGTACTTATAAGCTTGTTTATAATATGAAATAGCTTTATCATAACTTCCCCTTCCATACTCACTCATATAAAACTCAACATCACCTATTGAACCGTATACACTACCTTTCAGGCGTATTGCCTCTTTTCCCTTTATATTTTTTAAGAATTTAAAAGTTCTCACATTGAATTTATGAGCCTTCTCATAATTTCCTAACATTAAGTAGCTTCTACATAATTTAATATTGAATTCTGCGCCTAAGGATGCTTTCATTCTCCGTGACTTTACTTGTTTTAAAAACCCGAGTGCTTTTCTGTACATCTGGAGAGCACCAGACCAATTTCCACTTGATTCATAAACATAAGCAAGTTTGCCATAAATTTTAATTTTTTCATCAATCGTCCCAGTTTTAAGATTAAGTGCTTTACTATAGCTCTTAATCGCGTCATTGTAACAACCAATAAGAGTCTCAATGTACGCCAGTTTTTGCAAAACGTCAAACCGCATCTTCAGATTTTTATTATTTAATAACCCAAGCACACTCTTATAAAATTGGATTGCCTGCTCATTAGCATACCGACTGCTACTCTTTTCTGCGGCGCGAAGACCATATTCAACTCCTCTTTTATGATCTTGCGCATTGATAAAGTAATATGCCACATCCTCAATAACCGGTTCTAAGTTCTTCATATTGTCAGTCTCTAAGACCTCACCTATTCGGTAATTCAGTTCCTTCTTTTCTCGATTACTCAACTGCTTATGTAATACCTCGCGTAATGTTGCATGGCTAAATAAATAAATAACGCCTCTCTCAACCAGAATCTGCCTCCTCCTCAGCTCCCATAGAGCCCTTGATAATTCAGTATCATCTAATTTCATTAACTTTTTTATCACTTCATAGGTAAATCCTCTCAAGAAGACTGCAGCAACCTTCACAATTTCTCGAGGAGTACGATCTAAATCCTCTATTCTCTTCAAAACCGTATCCTCTATCGTTTTAGGAACTGAAAATTTCTTTATACTATCTATCTCTAATTTCTCACCAATACACACACCCTTGATTTTCAAAAGCGTTCGCATTATTTCTTCAACAAAAAAGGGGTTTCCGTTGGTTTTCTCCATAAGGTAGCGTACGAGAGCAGAAGAATTTGAGGTAGATGTTATCGTAGAATCTATAAATTCATGGAGACTCCTCAGTGTTAACGACCTCAACACTACCTGGTTCAAACAACCTTGATTTTTTAAACTACTTATCATTCTCTTGAACGAAGCACGTTCTTTCAACCCTTCTTCGCGGCAGGTCGCACAAATAAAAATATTTTTGCCAATAAGATTACGCCCGAGATACTCTAAAAATTGAAGGCTCAAGTCATCTGCCCAGTGCAGATCTTCCAGTAGAATAATGATTTCGCCGAGGTCTGCAGCAACAGAGTATATCAACTCAGAGAGTGCCTCGAAGTTTCTCAATTTTTCTTGTTTCGGGTCCAGAGTTGCCAGTATAGGTAAATTTTTATTTAGGTGACCATCAGCTAAGTCAGGAAATATTTTAAATAAAATTGCCAGTGATGATTTCAGCCTACTCGTAGGTTTGATATAATTAATTAGTTCGCTGAAAACATAATAAAAAGGGTCTAACGCACCAAGTTTATCTCTATACGCATAGCCAAGAAACGCATGGCTGCGCTGCAATTGGGTGGTAATCTTAAATTCCCTTACCAATCTGCTCTTACCGATCCCTGCTTCTCCTATGACCAATACGACATTGCCTTTACCCCTCCGCGCCCGTTCATATGACGATGTTAGTAATTGCATCTCTTTTTCTCGGTCTACAAATCTACTGCTCAAGAGATACCCTTCGAGTGTCTTCTCTGTTTCGAGTGCGAACCTCAAACCAGTCAGCCTATTTATTTCTTTAATGATCTCATTAGCACGGCTAAAACGCATGGCGGGTTCAACGGTTATCAGTCGTACCAGCATTCGACCGAGCTCATGGGGAATATCATCAATAATTTTTGTTACCGACTCGCTGTAATAGTCTTGTTGTTTAAGAATACTAGCAAAGCTCTCTTTTTCTGCAGCTTTAAAATGTTTCCTCGTCAATACTTCATAGAGCAGTACGCCTAAGGAATAGATATCTGCACGGTGGTCAACTGCCAAACCCTTAACTACCTCGGGCGCAATATAAGGAAATGTTCCTTTAATGAATGCACCGCCTTTTATTCGTTGTTCACCAGCAAGGCCAAAATCCATGAGTTTGGCACAGTGCACTGAGCTTAGGGCATAGTGCTTTTTACCCCTTGCACTTTGCCCTGCCAGGATTCTCGTCCCTTCAGAACGGAACTCTATGCCTTTTGCTATTAAGACATTACTCGGCTTTATATCAAAGTGAATTAAACCTTTCGCGTGTATATATTCTAAAACACGGCAAAGTTGAACAATCCAGGTACATAAAGTAGCACGAGAGGCACCACCTGCTGCTTGAAAAATATTCTTACCATCCACATATTCCATTGTAAAATAGCTCCTACCATCCTTAAGCACACCAAAATCATATACTGAGCAGAGATTAGGATGGTGTAATCGAGTGAGCAATTTAAATTCCCTTTTAAAACGTTGAATTTCCTCAGATGATGTCTCTTCTCGAGACAACATTTTTAATGCCATTATTCTTTGATCTCTTAAATCTTTGACTTTGTAGACTTTGCCTGTAGCACCTGCCCCTTGTTTTTTGAGGATTTTGTAGCGGTTATCAACTATCCAATGTTGCATCAATGCAATCCTTTTATTATATTTATTATAACTCCTCGATGACTTCTGTCAAGAAAGATCTATTAAAGAATTCTAGAAAAGGATCTTCATTATGTCTGAAATGATTGAGTTATCGTTGGATTTTTTAAAACGAAGATAATGAGATTATTAAAAATCTACAAATCCCTTGCTATTTAATTTATTAATCTACCCATCGTACCTTACATTGTGCAGCACATATTTTATCGTAGTCTTTCACATATCTATCCATTATAATATTCGCAAACTCATTCGGTTCAATATTGTAATCCCGTAATCCTCTTGTCTTAACCGGTGTGTTTATCGAAGTAACATTGACACCAAAATGTATGAGTGTAGAAATGGGTGATACAGTAGCAACAGATACTGAAAGTTTATTATCATCATCATACAAATCGCTGTTCACCCTTCTGATTGTCAGCTTACCAACGACGTCATTTATTGCATCTTTTACGATGTCAGTAATGAGATATTGTCTTAAAACAGCTTTCTCGAGATCTCTATCATAGTGTTCTATGATGAAGTGAAGCATTAATTCTGAATATATTGACTTACCTGCTTTTAAATCATCTATATCGACCATCTCTTTTAGTTTAACATCACATGGACCACAGAAGGAAATAATCGAATCACCGATAATACCAAAGTTTTTATATGCAAAATGACTACGTAACTGCTCGCCTGTGTACGCTATTTCTTCTTTAATAAAGCGGTATCTCATTCTTCTATGAGTTTATCGAGATGTTCTTGCGCTGATTTAAAATTCGGGTCTATCTTCAATGCCAATCTAAATGAATCGCGTGCTTGAACTTTCTCGCTCAGTGCTTCATAGGCAATACCTAAATTGTAGTATAATTTGGGAACAACTTTATTTATCTTTTCGGCTTTTTTGAGCACCTTGATTGCTTCTTCAAATTTTTGACTCAGAATATAAAAATCACTAAGTTCGATGAGATCGTCAAAATTATCGTTCACAGTTTTTTAACCTTCTCGAGGTTATCGTAATTTCCAAGGAGTATAAGGACGTCGCCTGGGATGAGCTCATCAGAACCTCCTGGACCAATGATAACCTCTTCTTTAAAATCAGTTGTACCATTTGGTTTTGAATATGGTACTTTTCGTTTTATTGCAATAACACTTACGTTATATTTAATGCGCAATTTCAAATCACCAAGGGTTTTGTTAGCGAGCTTTTTTGGCGCAACCATTTCAATAATACCATGTGTTTTGGAGACTTCAATGATATCGAATATTTTTGGACTCGCAAGACTTTCCGCTAATTTCTCTGCCATCTCGCGTTCAGGAAATACAATCCGATCAGCACCGACTTTTCTGAGAATCTTTGAGTGTAACTCATTATTCGCCTTTACGATAACCTGTTTTAATCCAAGTTCTTTTAGTGCGAGTGTAATCATAATACTATCTTCAATTGTTTCAGCCATACTCACAATTGCAGTCTCAAAGTCTGCGATACCAAGTTCTCTCAATGCTTTTTCATCGGTAGCATCCATGACGACTGCTTGTGAAACAATACCTTCTATTTCCTTAACACGTCCTTCATCTCTATCAATTGCCAATACTTCGAAATTCTTCTCACCGAGTGCCCGAGCAACACTCGACCCAAACCGGCCTAAACCAATCACAACAAATTGTTTCATCAATTCCTCCTACTCATGGCCAGCACATCTATTTTTTAAATATGGTATCAAACCACCAGCACTAATAATTCCTAAAATAAAGGGAGGCAGTTTAACCGCCTGAAGTTCCTCACCATTTTTCATATTTTTGATTATACCGCTTTTAAAATTAATTTCAAGAGTATCATTATGAACTACGTGTTGCGTAATATTTGGCACGATGAGCACAGGAAGACCAAGATTGATAGCATTTCGAAAAAATATACGAGCAAATGATTCAGCGAGGATGAGACTAATACCAAAATACTTTAAACAGGCTGCAGCCTGTTCACGAGAAGAACCGCATCCAAAATTCTTACCAGCAACAATGATATCTCCTGGTTGTGCTGTTGTGAGGAAATCTGGGTAGACAGTTTCAAAACAGTGCCGTGCCATTTCTTGATTATCAGTTGTGATTGAAAGATATTTGCCTGGATAGATAACATCTGTATTAATATTATTTCCAAATTTGTAGACCTTTCCGACAATACGGTCCCTTGTAACTGAACGCGAAAATCGAGTATTCTTTGTCATAACTGCCTATCCTGGTTCTGTAATTGCTCCAGTGAGTGCTGAAAAAGCCACGGTTGCTGGCGATGCAAGATAAACAAAAGATTCTGCACTACCCATTCTTCCTTTAAAATTTCGATTGGTCGTTGCTATACAAACCTCTCCTGGTGCAAGTAAACCCTGGTGTGCTCCTAAACAAGGACCACAACCAGGATTGAGAATCAACGCACCAGCATTTATGAATGTTTCAATAAATCCGTGTTTTATCGCCTCGAGGTAGATTTTCCTCGAGGCCGGAATGATGAGCAAACGAACATCAGGATGAATTGTTTTTCCCTGTAAAATCGCAGCTGCAGTTGATAAATCCTCAAGTCGACCATTAGTACATGAACCAATGAGCGCCTGATGAATGCGAGTCCCAGCGACTTCACGTACCAGCTTTACATTATCAACAGAATGCGGACAGGCAACCTGACTTCCAAGATCAGTAACGTCAATGGATATTTCTTTACAATAGTGTGCATCTGGATCAGGCCCTATCACTTTAAATTCTTTGCTCGTGCGAGCTTTGACATAAGAGACAGTTTCGTCATCAGGTACAACAAAAGCTACCTTAGCTCCCATTTCCATTGAGAGATTAGACAATACCATACGAGATGCAATACTCATGCGCCCTATAGTTTCACCGGTAAACTCAACTGCTTTGTAATTGGCACCATCGGCACCTAAGGTGCCGACAATATGAAGAATCACATCCTTAGCTGAAACATACTGCTTCAGGGTACCACACAGAGTAACCTCAATCGTCTCGGGAATTTTCAACCAGAGTTCACCAGTAGCCCACACCCCAGACATTTCGGTTGCCCCAATTCCTGTGGCAAATGTTCCAAATGCTCCGTGCGTTGTTGTATGGGAGTCTGTACCAACCAGCAATTCACCAGGACGACAGTGGCCAAATTCAGGGAGTATTTGATGACAAATACCTTCACGTAAATCATAAAAATGCTTGATGCCTTGTTCCTTCACAAACTCACGCAACCGCTTGTGCGTAATAGCAGATTTTTCAGACTCTGCTGGAATACGGTGATCAAAAAGAATAACAATCCTATCCTTATCCCACACTTGTTTCACACCAATTTCTCGAAATGATCGCAGCACAACATCGGCATTTTCATGAGACATTGCCACATCAACCCGTGCCATCACAATCTCATTTGGCATTACTTTTTTATTGCCACTTACCCTGGCTAAAATTTTCTCAGCAACAGTTGACATAGGTGTATGGTCTTTAGGTTTCGGTTAAGATGTTGGATTTTTTATTCAAGTTTCCAAACCCTAACCCATTAACCATGTTCTGAAAGATCCCTTTCCCAGGGACCATCATATTCAACCTCAGCTTCACACATGTGACGCATTGGCTTTTGTGTGGTCATCTCTTCATAGACATGAGCGATAAGCCCTGCGCAACGACCTAAGACAAAAAATGCCTTTCCAAGTTGCCAATCAAATTCCATATCCGAGATAACTGCTGCAATAGCACCGTCAACATTAATAGGCAGAGGTTTTTCTTTAGCAAACTCAGCTGCAATAGCATTCATAAGATTAATGTGACCCCCAGTAATATTCAACTCATCAGCAAGGTCAAAGAGTCTCTTCGTTCGTGGGTCTTCTTGGTGGATACGATGCCCAAACCCAGGCATGCGTTTGCCCTCCTCTTTAAGTGACCTCAATAACCTCTGGGCTGTATCCACAAGAGTCCAATTATTTTGATTCATCAATTTTACTACGTCCTGTAAAAGTCGTGCACCGTCCTCGATTGCTCCACCATGAACATCTCCAATCGCAAGGATACCTGCAGCAACTGCAGTTGGTAGTGGCACACCTGCTGATGCAACTATGCGCGAGGCGTGTGTAGACGGTGGTGTTACGCCATGATCAATCGAAGCAGTAATAAGGGCATCCATCATCTTTGCTTCATTTGCATCAGGTAACCTTCCCTTAATGAGCAAGAAAAAAACTGAAGCAAATGGTACATTCCCAACTAAATCTTCTTGCCGATAACCTTTCGTTACAATATGGTCAGGTTCGACTTTAGAAATCCCAGTCTTCCACATAAAAACCTCCTCCTGAAAATAAAATTTTTAACCTCATTTCAAAGTGTGCACAATAGTGATACATTATAGTGATGGTATTTTGCATTACTGATTCTTGAGCGCTTCTTTTACCAAATGAGGTATTTCACTCAACGTTTCAACAATAATTGCTCCATTACTTTTCAAAGCGTCAATTTTACTCTGTGCAGTACCCATACTTCCTTCAATAATTGCGCCAGCATGGCCGAGACGCTTTCCTTGCGGAGCTGCCCTACCAGTGATATATGCAATAACTGGCTTCGACATTCTTCGAATATAGGGAGCAGCCATTTCTTCATAAACACCACCAATTTCACCAGCCATCACGACAGCGTCAGTTTCTGAATCTTTTTCAAATAACCGCAAAATGTCTTCGAAATTCGCCCCTAAAATTGGATCACCACCAAGACCGACTGATGTTGATTCACCAAAACCAGCAAGATTCAAAGAATTTGCTACATAGTAGGTAACCGCACCACTACGAGCTACTGTTCCAATTCTTCCGGGCTGAAAGGCTATTTTTGGTAACATACCGATAAGCGACTTACCTGGTGATATAACACCAGGTGTATTACCGCCGATGACCGTTACACCACGCTGTTTTGATCGCTGGCGAACATAGAGCATATCATGGATAGGGATGCGTTCAGTAATGACAATGATGGTTTTGATACCCGTTTCAATCGCTTCTAAGATTGCATCCATGGCGAATTGTGGTGGTACCCATATACTCGAGACAGTTACATCGGGGTGCTCCATTAAGCACTCATTGACGGTATCATAAACAGGAAGTCCTTCAACCTCTTGACCTCCTTTACCTGGAGTCACTCCAGCAATGACCTTCGTACCATACTCGAGCATAAATTTGGTGTGCAGTGATGCATTTTTCCCAGTAATGCCTTGAACAATGGTCTCAGTGTTTTCATCAATAATAATTGCCATAAAAATCTAGTTAAATAGTAATTGGTAATTAGTTAAATAGACTAATTTGGCTGGTAACTGATTGAATAGAATAAATCTCATTCCGATTCCTTTTTCATTTTCTTTAAATACTCAATATATCCATTAACCGCCTTGAGTAACTCATAGCCATTGGTCTTTAATCCCTTTATAAAGTCCTCTGGAAAATACTGTTCATCCAAACATACATTTAGATCATCTATGATCTCCTCTAATGAACCTCTTGATTGTCTACAAAATTGAATATTCTCTTGATAGTGATATCTTCCGTGTCCTTCAGCAATATTATTCGTAATTGAAACCACAGCCCTCTTCATTTGGGGGTTTAGGTTGTATTTCTCTTCGGGGAGTAATTTTCTAATCATTTCTTAAATTTTTTTTCGAGATTCTCGAGCTTTTCTATAGATCTCTAAATCTTCAAAAGTACTAAACTTATTCCGTTCTTTTTTAACACCTATTTTAACCATTTACCTATATTCCTTTTGCAATACGTATTGTTTCTTTTATTACTTCCTCGATCGGCGTATCATAGGCATAAATCCTTATGTTTTCAAACAACTGGGGATGGTCTTGCTTTGCCTGTTCAAGAATGCGTCGTCCTTCTTCTTCCATATTACCTGCCATACGCATAATCATAGGTTTTTTGGGTTCATTCTCGAGTACGTACTGCACCACTGCCTTTGCCCAATCATCACAGCGTGAAATTCCGCCGAAACGAGCTCCAAAGATCGCCTTGACTCGTGGGTTCTCTAAGAGGAGACCGAGCATTGTGCGCAATTTTTCTGGAGTTGGTGCTCCACCAGAATCCATGAAATTGGCTGGCTTACCTCCATAGTGTGCGATTAAATCAACTGCTGCAATACCAAAGCCAGCACCACCAGGGAAAACACCAATATCGCCGTCCATATCAACATAAGGAATACCTGCAACCTTGGCAATTTTCTCATAGTCAGTCATTTCTCCAATCTCGTGTCGTGCAACAAAACCCAGGTCTTTTAGTTCAGGATGACGAAACATCGCATCCTCATCAAGGTCAACTTTTGCATCGAGTGCAAGAAACCGATCTTTCCCAGTGAGCACGAGCGGATTAATTTCAGTAAGCTTACAATCGAGCTCGAGAAAAAGATTATAGAGAGCAACAAAAATCTCGGAGGTGCGTTGCATATGTTGTTGACGTAAATTAAGAGCATATGCTATGTTTCTCGTCTGAAATGGAAGTACTTTCTCAAATGGGTTAAAGTAATATTTCAATATCGAAAATGGCTTGTCTTTTGCAATCTCTTCAATTTCCATTCCACCGTGTTCACTGACAATAATGAGTGGTTTATGTTGGAAACGATCAATTGTTGCCGCAACATAGAATTCCTTCTTAATGTCAATCTTTTCCTCAATGAGTACTTTCCGAACAGGAAATTGACCGTGGTATTTACCCAACATTTGTCTAATCTTTTGTTCAGCTTCATTTCTATCATGAGCAGACTGGATTAGACCTGCTTGACCTCTACCACCTAAGAAAACTTGAGCTTTAATCATGACTGGATAGGCAACCTGGGCTAAGACGTTAAAACTATGCTTATCAACTGCAACTCCTTTTGGAACAGGAATTCCATACCGACGAAAGAGTGCCTTTGCTTCGTGTTCGTAGAGTCTCATCGTCAGCTCATTATATAAAATTTTAAAAAAAATGCAATAGCAATGAATCGGTCACTCTGACTTCGCTATGTCAAAATCAATGAAATCACAGTGATGGATTAAAATTGCCTCTCGAGAACGGCCTACTGTATCACCCTCTACTGAATGTGCTGCAATGATATGTGCAATCTCTGCTGACAATCCTGCCTCGAGCGCAATCCCGTACCCAGATATAGGGTGTCTGATACGTTTTCCACAACTACTTTTAATAAATCTACTGCCTTTTTTTGTGTATTCGAGTAATTTCCCGATATCATGAACAAGTCCACCAGCAATAACAGTATCCATATCCACGTCATCACGAATCCGAGCTACTGCCATTGCCATTTGTGTAACACTACGCGTGTGCTGAATCAATGTTTTTTTAGTCTTTATGAAGAGTGTGAATGGAATATCATCAATCCTCTTCCACTTTTCCCTTTTTATAGCTATAAGCCAAGCATGTACAACACTGCTACGAAGTGGTCGGCTTTTTATTTTTCTGATTTCCGGAAATATTTTAAGTATATAATTTCTATCCATCTGAACACCTCTCTTGTTTCATCTGTTTAAGGTATGCGAGTAACCCTCCAGCATTCATGATTTCACTTTCAAGTTGAGAAACAAGTATTGCCTTGTAGCATTTATTTTGAGTAATATTCTTAACCTTACCATTGTTCAGATTAACCTCCACAATATCTCCATCGTAGATCTTCTCTATGTCTTTTAGCTGAAGAATCGGCAAACCGATGTTTACACAATTTCTCCGAAATATACTCGCAAAAGATTGTGCGATAACTACTGGAATACCACAACCCTTAATTGCCACTGTGGCGTGTTCTCGCGATGAACCACAACCAAAATTTGTTCCTGCCACGATGATGTCACCGTCTTTCACATTGTTTATAAAACATTCACCGATTTCAGTGCCCTCCATGGCATGTCGAGCCATCTCTTTCTTATCAATGATAGGAAGATATTTGCCAGGATAGATTTGATCAGTATCGATATCATTTCCAAAACGCCACACGCGACCTTTAATAATCATACTAAACCTGTCTCGGATCAGTTATGATTCCGGTTATTGCGGTCGCTGCTGCAGTAGCAGGTGATGCAAGATAGACCGCTGCACCCTTCCCTAATTTTCCTACAAAATTTCTGTTCGAGGTCGATACCATTGTCTCTCCTGGTGCGAGAATACCCGGATGTCCAGTGGTACATAGGGCACATCCAGGGTTAGTTACAACAGCACCACACGATAGGAAAATTTCATAAAGTCCGGCCTTCAGTGCATCGTGTGCAACTTCCATTGTTGCAGGAACAATAATCAACCGCACACCTTTTTTTATTTTTTTACCTTTGAGAATACTAGCAGCAATTTTTAAATCTTCAAATCGTCCATTAGTACACGAACCAATAAAAATCTGGTCTATTTCAATACGAGAAAGTTCTTTGACATCAGTGACCTTATCTGGTGAGTGTGGACAGGCAATCTGTGGCTTCAAATCATGTACTGAAAATTCGTACACCTTTTCATATGATGCAGTCGAATCTGCATGTATCGGCTCGACTTCTTCTCTCGTGCGCGTGTTCAAAAATGTTAGTACATTACTATCAGGTTCAATAAACCCAATATCACCAGACATCTCAGTCACCATGCTCGTTAAGGTGATTCGTTCCGCGATATTCATCCGCTCGACTGTGTCGCCAGAAAATTCAAGTGCCTTATCAAGGGCACCTGCAGTAGTGACATTTTTTAGAACATACAGGATAACATCTTTAGCCGTAACATATTTTGGCAGTGTTCCAGTAACCACAATTTTAATCGTTTTCGGAATACGAAACCATAGTTTACCCTTATACATTGCTCCTGTGATATCGGTTGTTCCCATACCAAAAGCAGCTGTACCAAAGGCGCCCAATAAATTCATATGGCTATCAGTACCAACGATGATATTCCACGGCTTCACCAATCCATGTTCAAAGAGAATATGTTGACCGACACCGGTATTGATATCAAACAATTTCACATCTTGTTTCAGTGCAAATTGACGCAGAATATTGTGGTTACAAGCGACCTTTTCATCGCGTGCTGGTATATGCAGATCAAAGGTAATTGCGATTTTGTCATTGTCGAACACAGGACTGTCACCGAAATTTTCAGTATATTCCTGAATAACGTTTGGTCCACCAAAATCACGCATTGCTACAAGA
>LJNI01000044.1 GCA_001303225.1 candidate division TA06 bacterium DG_78
CAATGGATCATCTTCGGACAATTGCCAACTGAGTTCTATTTTGTTTCCTGCATCGTTTGGTTTATCAATCGCATGTATTTGTGTTGGTGGAGATATGATTAAGACCAAGAATAGAGATAACACTTCATATTGTATTCAGAAACATTTATTGTGTCAACCCCGCACCTATGCGCCTTAAGGCCTTTAAGATTTTATTAGTAGCTTTCCCGTGGAAACAGGTAAGGCTCATTAATAATTCTCACGAACCCTTCTTGGCATAGGTGCGTGGTTGACTTTTGAAATCTTTTATCTATAATACGCTATGAAAATACTCGTGACGAGCGCTCTGCCGTATGCTAATGGTAATTTGCATCTGGGCCATCTTGCTGGTGCCTACTTGCCCGCAGATATTTACGTGCGGTACCAACGGCTAAAGAAACGCGATGTCATCTATATCTGTGGTACTGATGAACACGGCGTGCCAGTAACCATCAGCGCTGAGAAGCTGCATAAGACTCCCCATGAGGTCGTTGATTATTACTACACATCAATCAAAAAATCATTCAAAGATTTCGGAATGACTTTTGATAACTTTTCTCGTACAACACTACCCATACACCATCGTCTCGCCCAGGATTTTTTTCTGAAGATATATAAAAAAGGATATATCTATCCTAAAGAAATTGAACAACATTATTGTTCACGATGCAAACGATTTCTACCAGACCGTTATATTATAGGCACGTGTCCTAAGTGCGGAACTGAAGGCGCTCGAGGAGACCAGTGTGAAGCATGCGGTCATTGGCTCGAACCGTTCCAGTTAATTGCACCAAAGTGTTTAGTGTGTGGTGAAATGCCAAAGAAAACAAAAACCAAACACTGGTATTTCAAATTATCAGCATTCCAAGATAAACTGAATGCATGGATTGAGAAAAAAACAGATTGGAAAGAAACAGTTTTAACCTTTGTCAAGGGTTGGCTCAAAGAGGGCATCGAGGATCGTCCGATAACCAGGGATTTATCCTGGGGTGTGCCAGTACCACTCGACGAGGCACAGAAAAAGGTTCTATATGTCTGGTTCGATGCACCGATTGGGTATATCTCATCAACTATAGAGTGGGCTGAAAAGTGTGGTAAACCTGATGTATGGAAGGAGTATTGGTTAAACAAAGATACAAAACTCGTTCATTTTATTGGCAAGGATAACATTGTATTCCATGCCCTCATATGGCCGGCAATGCTCATGGCGTATGGAGATTATATCCTACCTTCAGACATACCAGCCAACCAATTTCTCAATCTCGAAGGTGATAAATTTTCAACATCGAAAAATTATGCAATATGGTTACCCGATTATTTAAAAAATTTTGACGCAGATTCACTGAGGTATACACTCACACGTAATGCTCCAGAGGCGCGTGATACGGATTTCACATGGCGTGATTTTCAAGCATGGCACAATAATGAACTCGCTGATATATTGGGCAATTTCGTCAATCGAACGTTAACGTTTATTAATAAGTACTACAATTCATCAGTACCAAAGGCATCGACCTTTATTGACAGTGATAAGCGCATGCTCGATATACTCTCAAAAGCGCCGACTACAATTGGCAAGAGAATCGAACATTTTGAATTTAAAAATGGTCTTCAAGAAACAATGAAGGTTGTCCAGGAAGCAAATCGATATTTCGACCAGGAGAAACCATGGACCACACGTAAAACAGAGCCGGCACGTTGTGAAAGAACGATGTACGTTTGCATGAATATTGTGACATCCCTTGCAGTGTTGATAGAACCATTCCTGCCCTTTACGAGTGAGAAAATAAAAAAGATGATAAATTTTATTCCTCAAGACTGGGATGCAATCGCTAAACCAAAGGTTGCACCGACACTTGGTAACATCGAAATTCTCTTTACAAAAATCAATGACGATGTCATTTCCGAACAAGTTGCACAATTAAAGCAAGAAGAGATTACCATAGAAGATTTTAAAAAGGTTGTTTTGAAAACAGCAATCGTTTTAGAAGCAGAATCTGTCGAAGGGAGTACAAATCTCATACGGTGTATGATAGAAGTGGGTAACAAGAAACGCCACATTGTGGCTGGAATCGGCAGGTACTACAAACCCGAAGACCTCATCAATAAAACAATTATCATCGTCGAAAACCTTAAGCCGGCTAAAATCAGGGGTGTTTTATCACAAGGTATGCTTTTGGCAGCCGAGGGTAAAGAAGGTATTATCCTCCTGACCACAGATAAACCAATGTCATCGGGAGGAATTGTTAAATAATTATTTACTAGACACTATGCAGAACGACTTCGTTGTTTGTTTTACGTCATCGCAGCCAGTGTCGTCATTGAGATAAAAGGTGACAAAATACGAAAAACGCCTAACGATACTGGTATCGAAACCGAATAGCGATTGATGATATGTTAACATGATCGATACCCACTGTCACCTTATCGACCCACAATTTACGCGCGATTTCAATGAAGTATTAAAACGAGCGCAGCGCGCAGGAGTGACATCAATTATCAATGCTGGATACGATGTCAAAACGAGTACAGATGCAATTGCTATGGGTAAGCAGTTTGCTTGGCTCAAACCAGCTATTGGCATTCATCCGAACGAGGCTGCTGCTGAATTGATAAAAGAGATGGGATCAATTGAAGCACTGCTCAGCCATGGTTTTATCTGTGCAATCGGTGAAACTGGTCTCGATTACTATCGTGATTTTTCAGCGCGCGAAGCACAAAAAGCACTATTTCATAGACACATTGCTCTAGCCAAGAAGTATCACCTTCCTCTACTCATCCATACACGCCGCTCTATCGATGATGCAATTGCGATACTGAAAGAAGACAATTATCACTGTGGCGTATTCCATTGCTACAGTGGAACCCATGAGCAGGCAAAAAGAATCATCGCCATGGGATACTATCTCGGATTCGGTGGTGTTCTTACCTTTTCAAAACGCTTGCAGGAAATTTTCAAGAAAGTTCCGACCGATCGCATTCTGCTTGAAACTGATGCTCCTTTTTTAGCACCTGAAGGACATAGAGGGCAGAGAAATGAACCTTCCTTTATCATCGAAACCCTCACGATTGCTGCTCGTATTTTGGATGTAACACCACACCACCTCGAAGAAATTGTAGACCACAATGCCACGACGCTTTTCTCATTATAAAAAAAGATTAGGTCAGCACTTTTTAAATAGTAACCGACTGGCAAAGAGAATTGTCGATTTCGCCGCAATCGACGATGACATTGTTCTGGAGATCGGTTCAGGAAAAGGAATGTTAACAAAACAGATTGCTGAAAAAGCAAAAAAAGTGTATGCGGTTGAGATCGATAAAATTTTTGCGAAACGTTTAAAAACAATGGCTCAAACACATGTGATTGTTCTCAATAAGGATTTTCTTAAACTCAATTTACACGACTATGATAAACCAGTGATCATCGGCAATATCCCGTATTCAATAACAACATTGATCTTACAGATGCTGGTTACCCAGAAAGATTATTTTAAACGGGCGATACTGACGATCCAAAAAGAGTATGGTGAACGTATCCTTGCTCACCTTGGTTGCCGGCAATACGGTTCAATCACCCTGTATTTGAATTACTACTTTTCAATAAAGAAAGGTTTTGTTATTCCCGCAAAAAATTTTTCACCTCGACCAAAGGTGAATTCAGTTGTTATTTCATTAATAAAGAAACAACCGCCTTTTGCGTTAAAAAGCGAAGAAAAGTTTTTCCAATTCATTCGCGGTATCTTCCGGTACCGCCGTAAATCACTGAAGAACGCCATTATGCATTATCTAGGGAAACTCCCCGATAACATCAACATCGAGCTGCTCAAAAAGAGACCTGAAAATTTGAGTATCGATGACTTTCATTATTTGTTTAACATCGTCGAACCTGAATGAAGAAAACTCGAGTATACATAAAAGAAAGCGACAATCTTAGAGCATCAATCGCCACACTATTCCATGATATTGGTTTAGAAAAGGTATCTGGCAAAAAGGTGTTTGTAAAACCAAATATGCTCAGAACAGCACAACCAGATGAAAATGTCGTTACTCACCCCGAAATAATTTCAGAAACAGTATCATTTCTCATGGAGGCTGGCGCTGATGTTATTGTGGGCGATAATCCAGCACCGAATAAACGATGTAACGAACTCGTGGTTGCTGAACAGTGTGGTTTTTTAGAAGCAGCACATGGATGTTTTAGAAACATAGGTCGGTATCCACGAAAAGTGAAACGTCTGGGTAATATACTCAAAGAGATTTATGTGTCGAGAGAAATCATGGACTGCGATGTACTCGTTTCTCTACCAAAATTTAAAAGCCATCAATTGACTACGATGAGCATTGCGATTAAAAATCAATTTGGCATTATCCCCGGTGGTCTAAAACCCTACATCCACGCGCTGTTTCCCAAGATAAGTGATTTCAGCAGGGTTCTCTTAGAGATCTACAATATAAGGCCGCCAGATCTTACTATTGTGGACTGTATTAACATTATCGATGCTACTGGTAAACGATTCACACCTAAAAAGATTATTGGTGGCACAAATGGGCATGCCATTGACTACACCTGTGCCTTAATGGCAGGAATCAATCCATACAGAATTCCTACGCTCGCTATAGCCAAGGATGAAAATCTATTTGATCCCATGGCAATCGAGTACCACGGTGAAATTGAAAAAATTAAGGGATATTCAGTGCCCTTTGGATTCCCACTGAGAAATTCAATTGTCGAATTTGTTGCTCGAATACTGTATAGGATCTGGCTGAGCGGAGCTCCGGTTATCGATTCTTCTCTGTGCTCTCGATGTATGTCATGTGAAAATGTGTGTCCGAAAAGAGCAATAAGAAACCAGATAATCGATTATAGAAAATGTATTAAGTGTTACTGCTGCCTCGAGGTTTGTCCGAACCAGGCGATCAAAACAAAGTTCCGTCTATAAAATACTACATTTAAGTTCCGACAACCCAGCTTATCTTTAGATTGACATGATATATTTCGTCTCTATACTTGTTCCGTAGAGAGGAGGACGTATGAAAAAGTTGTTTCTTATATTCGGTATCGCGATGTGCCTCATGGCAAGCACTAAAATCGTAGAACCACCGAGCCGGCCAGAACAGCTAAAGGTTCACAATATCAATCAGGTTGAGATGACAATATCTAACTACGGCGTCTTCGGCCAAAATCTTTCGGGTTCTGGTTGCTGGTGGCCTATTGGTAGCGGAGAGGCTTACATCTTTGGTGCTGGTCTCTGGTTTGGAACTATTGACAATGGTGATACGCTCGTGACAAACAGTTATATTCCTAACAATGGCGCGCATGAAACTGAACCTGGTCTGTCCGGTACGAACTACAATGACTCCTATAATGTGATTTATATGTATGGAGACAACTGGCCTGCACCTGTGGACACCTTTCCCATGGCACCACAAGACCATGTCTCACACCAGGACTCATGGTGTTGCTTCAATGATTCTCTTCCGTGGTTTCATGATACTGAGCCGATCGGCTTAGAGTTCTATCAAACGGTCTATGTCTGGAATGTATCTGAGATAGAGGATATTGTATTCTTTACTCATGAGGTAAAGAATGTCACTGACCATACCCTCCAAGATTGCTATATTGCTGTAGTAACCGATTGTGATGTCGGAGATGAAGCAGCCGCTCCTAATGACAGAAATTCTGGCGTAGTGGCGAGATGGTATGTGATTGATAGCGAGTCGATATTTGTCGATAATCTCGGCTATCAATGGCAAGAAGACCCAGAAGCTGGCTGGGCAGAATTCCCAGGTGTTATCGGGTTCGACTTACTCGAAACACCAAACGATATTGGCATGAGCGCATTCAAGAGGTTTACCCTCAGCATTGAACCACTCACTGACCCTGACCGTTATGAGACGCTCGCTGGTTATGATTTCATGACCGGTCTGTATGAACCTTACGATACATTCCCATCTGATCCTACTGACCAGCGATTCTTGATGTCGAGTGGTCCATTCGACCTCGAGCCTGATCAGGGTGCAACACTTATATTTGCCGTACTCTTAGCCAGATGGGAAGGCATTTACCAGACACCTGATAGTGCCTTAGTTCTCGTTGACAAGTGGGCACAATACCAATACGACAGTGGCTGGCAGTTGTCGGTTGGAGAAAACTCATCCCCAGATATTATTAAAACAAGTGTAGCATTGAGTCCAAATCCATGTGCAGGAAATACGAAAATCTCTTTTTCTCTTGTAAAGTCTGGTGTGGTGTCTCTCAAACTATATAATACTGTTGGCCAGCTCGTACACAAACTTGTGCAGAGTAATATGAGTGCAGGTGCGTATACCTTCGACGTGGATGCCGGCGGGCTTGCACAAGGCACCTATTTCCTTATACTCGAAACACCCTATGGTACAGTATCTCGCTCGTTAGTAGTCCTGCGTTAAATAGAATCTCAGAGCGTTAAGAGAAAGAAGAGCTCATCCTCAGTAACCGAGGATGAGCTCTTACTGTTATATAGTGAGAGCTCTAAAAAGGTATTCATCGCTCTCAAGATTTCTGGTCTTTTTCAGAAATCTCACGGTAATAACTTGACATATATTTTTATTTAGGTATTATTCTTGAATGGTATCAGGAGAACATAATCTAATTATTCTCAGTAAACTCCAAGCACCTCAGATAACAACGAAAACACTGCGCCGGATGCGGCTCATCGACTCGCTGCAAAAAAACTTAGGTAAAAAAGTTATCCTTTTGTGTGCCGGAGCTGGATATGGTAAAACAACACTCCTCTCACAATTCTTGTTACGTAAAAAGATATCGTACGTATATTACCATTTAGAAAAGAGCGATGCCGAACCTGCAGTGTTCTTATCATATCTCATTACTGGGTTACGTAAAATGAAACCTGGATTTGGTAAGAAAACAGAACGGTTAAGTCGTTTCTTCAACTATCCTAAAAAATATCTTGAAGTAATCGCCGGCACGTTCATAAACGAGGCTATTGAGTGGTTGCAAAAGGATGTATACATCATCCTCGAAGATTATCATGAACTCACTCCATCTGACCAAATAGACAGGATACTCGATTACATGGTCAGACATCTTCCGCCCCAACTACACTTTATCATCACCTCACGAACAGTACCTATGGTTTTCTCTCCACTCATGAGAGCTCGTGATGAGATATTTGAAATTAACAGTCACGAATTAAAATTCACCAAGAACGAAATTAAACATCTTTTCGCGAAAATATATGAGATGCCTTTAAAAAACCAAGAGGCTCAGTGGATTGAAGAACATTCTGAGGGTTGGCCGACGAGTTTACGGCTCATGCTACAATCATCCGATTACCTCGAGGGAATCAAATCATCAGATTATGTGAGAAAAATTTTAGATAGCTATCATCGATCACAGGCAAATTTGTTCAACTACTTTGTACAGGAAATTTTCAGCAAGGAATCAAAAACAACCCAGCGTTTCTTATTAGACTGTTCAATCCTCGAATGGCTAACAACCGAACTTTGTAATGCGGTAACCAGAAGGAAAGATTCTGAAACGATTCTATCTAATTTAACAACAAGGAATGCATTTTTATTCAATATACCCGGTGTAGGCTATAGATTCCATAATCTCTTCAAGAATTTTTTGCAGAGCAAATTTATCAATATCACGAGAAAGAAAAGAATATACCGTCGTGCCGGTACCTTTTATATCAAAGGGAAAAATTTGGAACACGCCCTGAGGTTTTTCTTGGCAGCAGAGGAGTTTAAAAAAGCAGCTTCACTCATTGAAAAAATCGGGACTGGTCTGACCGAGCAAGGGAAGAATGCTATCCTCTGTTCGTACATTGAACAAATACCACAAGCAATACTGAATCAACGTCCAAAACTTCTCATGAATTATGTGCAGTCGCTCATTTATGTCGGCCGTGCTGATGAGGCGAGGATCCATTGCCTCAGGGCAGTGAAATTACTCCACAAGAGCAGAAAGAATCGTACACAGTATGCTGACGCGCTCTATCGATTAGGAGGGATATATCTCAATGAGGTTAAATACATCGTTGCAAAAAAATGGCTTTTAAGAGCCTTGCGTGCCTGTCCCCAAAATTCGCACCTCACCCGTGCCTCTATTTTGAATTCGATCGGTTCTGCCGACAATGAGATTGGAGGCAGACATCTCCGTAAGGCAGTACAATACTTTGAAGAGGCTCTGCAGATAGCCCAACGCAATAAATATAAAGAACTCGAAGCAAGTATTCTCAACAATTGGGCGTGGTGTGAATTGAAGTTGGGGAATTTGTATCAAGCATATTTAAAATATTCTAAGATGGTTATGCTTCTCCGAAAACACTATTCATTTGGTTGTGGTGCAGGATTCTATAATGCTTCTCAGGTAAGTTTACTACTAGGCCACAATGAAGAGGCACGGTCAATTCTCGACCTAGGCATCAAAACATGCAATGCGCATAGTGACATTTGGTCTATGGCACGACTCTGGCACGGCTATGCATTGCTCTACGAAGAACTCGGTGATATAGAAAAAGCCAAGCAATTTATTTCTAAATCGCTGGATGTATATGAAAAATTGAGCCTCGTTCGGTTAATTATAAACGCACTCAATGAGATGAGTAAGATGTATATTCTCACTGGTGAACTCAATTTCGCATGGCGAAATCTGTCTGCGGTGTGGTGGTTCAAAAAAAATAGAGATGATGCCGAAGCTATTCCAATACTTTTAACTGAGGCGAAATTGAAAATGGCACAGGGTAAATATAAAGAAGCCGAAGATATCCTCTCGAAGGAATTACAATTAGCACAGAAAAGTAAACAGATTTACGATTCATTTTTGATAACCATTGAATTGAGTAAAGTGTACCACAAGCAAGGAGAAATAAAGAAAACATCGGCTGTATTGAAAGAAGCAATCGTGACGAGTAAAACCAAAGAATATAATTATCTGCTTCTCAAAGAATTACAAAAAGAACAGTGGATGTTGCCGATGATAAAAAAAGAAAATATTGAAAAAAACTACGTTGTGTCACTCGTCAAAAAATCGCACATCGATATTCACTGGATCGGTGCCTGCCTCTTCGGTGTTCCAAAAGTTAGCATCGACGGTCATGCAATTGCTGAAAGTGTCTGGAAAACAGCTAACGCAAAGAAACTTTTCTTTTATCTCTTATTGCAGAAGCAAGAAAATGTCAGTCAGGACTCTATAATGAGAGCTTTTTGGCCTCATGCATCTCATAAAACTGGCTGTGCTAATCTTCGTAAGACAATACAGTATATTAGAGAAACCATAAAATCACAGGTGGTTACTAGCAGTGATATAATTGTATCTCATAAAGGTATGTATCAATTAGCTTCGCATTTTTCGATAGAGCTAGATACCGATGAATTTGAGAATGTAGTCAACCAAGCAAAAACGTTAAAGCCTCCTGATGAACGATCGAGAGTGTACTTACAAAAAGCAATTTCTCTCTACAAAGATGGTTTTGCTGTAGGATGGTATGACGAATGGATTGAGGACAATCGACGCTACTACGAAAATCTTTATGAAGACTGTTGTAATATGATGGCACGAATTTTCTTTGATATAAAAAGATTTAAGCACGCAAGTGTTTGGTATAAGAAATTACTTTCACTAAATTTCTACAATGAAGAATATCATCGTCAATTGATGATGACATATGCTTACTTAAAAAGATATCATGAAATAACAAGGCATTATGAAAACCTCAAAAAAATTCTCAAAGAAGAACTTAATACCGTACCTCAACAAGCAACTGTCCATCTCTACTCAACACTTGTGAAATAAACAACACAGGACTCACTAAACACTCGCAGGTTCTACTGAAGCTGAATATCAGCTCTGCGTCATCTTCGATATTTCTGCGGTCTCAGCGTATTTAATCTCACAGTTTTATCACAGATTTCTCACACCTCAATACTATAATAGGGTGGAAGGGAGGACACATGGATAAGTATATAACGTTATTGGGAATTGTGCTGTGTCTCAGTGCAGCAACTACGAGTAGCCTCGAGACCACCCATGGACGAGATATGAAAACACACAACATAAATCAAGTTGAATTACAAATTACAAACTATGGAACATGTGGACCGGCGTGGTGGCCTAAGGGAAGTGGTCATATGTATATTTATGGCGCAGGCTTTTGGTTTGGCACCATCGATCCTGTAACTGGTGATACACTCGTGACTATCGGTTATGGACCTCATGGTGGTGAATCAGAGTGTGTACCCGGCCTTCAAGGAATGCCTCTCGGGTCGATCATCTATATGTACCCATCACCCTGGCCACCACCCGCCGACACCTATCCTATGGCACCGCAAGACCGTGTATCGCATCAAGATTCATGGTGTTGCTATAATGATTGTGATTCGAACCACCATATGCCTGGTGACACACGACCTATAGGCCTCGAGATATACCAAACCGGTTATGCGTGGAACGAACCAGGAATTGAAGATATCATTTTTCTAACCCTTGAGTTCAAAAATGTTTCAGAGCACAATCTTGAAAATTGTTATGTCGGTGTTTGTGCAGATTGTGACATTGGCAATGAGGCTGGTGGTTTTGCGAATGACATCTGTGGGCTTATATTAGATAAATCGTATTTTATTGGAGAGAATCTGTATATCATCGATGACCTCGCATACCAGTGGCAGGAAGTTGAAGAACCTGGTTGGCAAGAATCAGCAGGAGCAATTGGTTTTGACATCCTCCAAACACCATTTGATTTAGAAGAAGGTGAAGATAAAGATGGTGATGGTATTCCTGACCAGTATGAAAGGGATAGTGTGTATTACTGGAACAATGTTCCGCAACATAAGTGGGATGTTGATAGTGACGGCATACCAGACTGGCGCGATGCATCTGAGAATCCGCAACTTGGTTTGACTGCATTCAAGCGTTTTACTTTAACTATCGAACCTAACAGAGATCCTGAACGCTATATGACACTTGCCGGTTATAATTTCACGACTGGTGAGTATGAACCTTATGATACAATACCTTTGCCAGACCCTGATGACCAACGTTACCTCATGTCGACTGGACCATTCAACCTCGAGAATGATTCCATCATGACCATTGTATGTGCAGTAGTCTTAGCTGAGTATGGTGAGAATGCTGTACCACAAGCAGAAACGTGTTTGGTTTTAACTGACCACAGAGCACAAGTACAATATAACATGAACTGGCTCTTATCAGTAGAAGAAATAATCTCAGACCAGACAGTGACGAATAACTTACTCTTCGGTCCTAACCCTGTTATCAAGAGAGGGTTTATTACCTTTTCACTACAGCATGCAGGGAATGTTACTATTACATTGTACAATAGTGTGGGTCAGCTGGTAAAAGAAATTTATAATGAGAATACAGCAGCTGGTAGTCATAGTATACATTTTGATACATATGGTCTTGCTCAGGGGACCTACTTGTGTATACTTGAAACACCTGACAGTAGGTCATCCTGTTCTTTAGTAATACTTCGTTGATCTTTGACAGACACTACAATTTTTAAAATTAAATAAAGGAGGTGATACACTAAAATAGAATGTGTTTGGCTTCTATGGTGGTGTAGATTATAGAAATTGAAAGGAGAGTAACATGAAGTACAGTGTTATAAATTCCACGAATGTTGTGATGATAAAGATTGTTGTTTTATTATTTACAGTGATAGCTATGGCTTATAGCAAAACAGCATTCCCAGTCCAGGCAAGCCGTGGCTTTCAGACTAAGCTCCATAATGTAAACCAAGTAGAAATGACAGTCCACAATGATGGCCGATTTGCGCGCGGTACTTCCGGTAATGAGTGTTGGTGGCCAAAAGGGAGTGGTCACAATTATATCTTTGGTGCAGGAAATTGGTTTGGGACAATCGATGTAGCAACTGGAGATACACTGGCAACAATTGGGTACAATCCCAATGATGGTTCATCAGAATATACACCAGGATTGGTTGGCATGTCATTCAGTGACCCAAATGCGATTTTATTCTTTTATCCTACAGATTGGCCACCACCTGTATCAGTATATCCAATGGCACCACAAGACCCAACATCACATCAAGATTCATGGTGTGCATATAATGATTTGAATGAAACGTATCATACGCCTGGTGACACTAGACCGATCGGCCTCGAAGTATATCAATCTGTCTATGCCTGGAACCTCTCATCGACCCAGGATATCATCTTTATGCGTGTTGAATTAAAGAATGTGAGTGGCGATACATTAAAGCAGTGCTATTTTAGTATTGGTGCAGATAATGATATTGGTGCTGAAGGTGGTGATGCTAGGAATGATAGAATTGCTGGCATCCTGGGTAAGTGGTATGTCATTGATGGCGAATCACTCTGGGTAGATAATTTCGGCTACCAATGGCAAGATGTTCTTGAAGCTAATTGGGATGAATTCCCCGGCACTATTGGATATGATTTTCTCCAGAGCCCCTACGATTTAGTGCCAGGACAGGATAAGGATAACGACGGCATTCCTGATGAGCATGAAACAGACAGTGCCTGGTTTGCACAACATCTTTCAGGAGATTCTCTGTATGATGCTGATATGGACGGCACACCAGACTGGCGAGACCCTTCGCAGATTCCGCAGCTGGGCATGACTGCTCTCAAGAGGTTCACCCTAGCTACTGACCCAACTGTAGATCCTGAACGGTATCTGATATTGGCTGGTTATAACTATAAGACCCTTGCCTATGAACCATATGATACCATACCATCAGACCCTGATGATTGGCGGTTCTATCAATGCAGTGGACCGTTTGAATTGCCCCCAGATTCCACGGCGATTGTCCTCGTCGGTATTGTCTTTGCTTATTGGCACGATACTTATGGAACACCAGATAGTGCACTCGCCGGGGTGGACAACACTGCCCAGTTCATCTATGATAAGAACTGGCTCTTACCAGGTCCACCACCGCCACCAACTCTGATGCTCATTCCCGGTGATACCAAGGTGACCTTGACTTGGAGTAGCGCACCTGAAACTGCAGCTGACCCCTACTACGATATTGTGAGCGATAGCGCTTTTGAATTACTCTATGATCCATACTATCGTGAGTATGACTTCGAGGGCTACCGGATCTGGAGGAGTCTAACCGGACACACTGGTGATTGGCAGCTGATCACTTCCTACGATCTTTTTAATGATGTAATGTTTGAAGATACGACCGTCGCAGAATCGATCCGCATCAAGGCAGAGAACACTGGTATTACACACTACTACGTTGATGAAGGTCTGCGTAACGGCTTCATGTACTACTACTCGGTCACCTCATTCGACTATAACTTTGTGAGAGAAATTGTTGACGGTGACACAATACCGTCTCCGCTCTGGTTCGAGAGTGGTTTGAGTGGTGAGGCAACATCACCTCGCCGTGATGCATGGAACTACGTTGGACCAGGTGAACCACAGTTTGAAGTCGTGAATGGTAATGAACGCCTTCTCGACCGAATTGATGCTCAAGTGGTTAATCCATGTGCTGTAGATCCGAATCGGCCAACCTACTTAGAATTCAGTGCACCTGAGACATTGACAATTACTGTTACTGATACGACCGACACTTCCATTGTAGTGTATAATACTAACGGTGTAAAATACACCGTATATGTTAAAGATGCTGATGATAATATTGTAATGACGAAAGTCACCAAAAATAGAATTGGTAGGAGTCTCCATCTTGATGACTTTGCACCGGTTGATGGTATCTTGACATTGCTCTATAATGGGACTGATTCATTTCCGAATCCATGCTTGGTGTTTGACACGGTTGAGGTAGGAGGCAGTTATCCGGATACCCTGGTAGGTACGGTGAAGACGCATATCCCGTCGGATAAAGCATACTACTGCTTTGGTTTTTGGGCGCATCGTGGCAATGACTATCAGGTGATCTGGAAGAAGAAGGATCCTGGTGGTGTGGTGAATACGGTTGTGGTGATTGATGAGGAGACCGGTGATACGATTCCGTATCAGCCGTATCAGAATACGATGGCGATGCGGCACCTCGGTGAGGGTTGGTGTTTTACCAAGACGGTGGATTTTTTGACCGAGTGGGCGACACCAGTGAGTGATACCTTGGTGACGACCGGTTCACCGGGGAATCGGACCAAGTCACTGTACATCAATGGTGGTTTGGTGACCTTGCGGGACGACAAGTATATGGTGGATTCGATTCTTCCTGGTGAGAATGATGTTTGGATCGTGCGGGCGAATCGGGAATATATGGCGGCGCCAGTGTATGCTCGTGTTGGAGTGAGTGCAACACCGGGTTATTTTAATAATACGACGCAACTTACGCTCAATGTCAAGGTGGTGCCGAATCCGTATCTTGTGCAGAACGAGTGGCAGATATCGCCACAGCTACGTCGGTTAAAGTTCATCAATTTGCCGAACCAGTGTACGATTCGGATATTCAATCTTAATGGTGAGTTAGTGAAGACGCTTGTGCATTCAGA
>LJNI01000045.1 GCA_001303225.1 candidate division TA06 bacterium DG_78
CGCTGCGTATATGATACAGGCACTTTCTTCTGCTTCTTCGCTTTACTAAAGTACGCAGCGATTGATGCAGCAGATTCAATGTCTTCTCTTCTCGGCTTTTGTCCTTTGGGCACATGTGCCTTTAATATAGTATGGGCACCTCCATAACCGCGCACGTGGAAAAAATAGTCATTCGGTCGGGCACATTTAAAGGTCAATTCAGCATTCGACTGTGCACTCTTCCCAACATAGACAATCGCTCCTGATGGTAAAGAAAATGTACGAAAGGGCAGAGGTTTCTCTTTCTGAGTAGTTACCGTTATCGTGGATGTCTTTGGCGTAAATTCGAACGTCTGAACTTTCGTATCTTCAATTTTTTTCTTAAGTTCTTTTATTTTCTCTTTTATGAGTGGCTGTCCACGCTTTTGTTTTTTATACTTGGAGAAATACCACTGTGCATTTTGCTGCGGTGTCTTTTTCGGGTCTAATGTAATATCAATATGTTTTTGTGTATAGACATTAAGAAGTCTTATCTGTTTATCTCCACGTTTTAGTTTCGCAATATTTGCTAAAATCAGCTCGCCGCTGATCCGATAGAGTTCAATTTCTCCATCGATAAGCACTTTCTTTTCCAGTCTTGCAATACGCTTTTTGAGATTTTTGATTCGGTTTTTCTTTTTGGTTTGTAATAAGATTTCTGATTTCGTTTTGATGAATTGCTCAAAACCATCTTCCAGTAATTTATTAAACGAAGCATATTCCTTTATGTACTCAGATGCAAAGAGACTGATGTGAAATGGTGAAACAGAAACGAGAAGGGGTTTTGTATCTTCTCCAAGCACAATAGATTTTAGTTTTTGTAAATTTTCAGCAGTCAATTCACTGGCAAGATACTTGTCAATGCCTTCAATTTCTTTAATTAATTGCTTGCTTTGCAGCGATCCTAATTTGTACTCTGTTAATGAAGTAATTGGTATTTTTGGGTTTTTCTGGATGTATCGTTTATATAGTTTTTTCTGCGCCGAAGGAGTCTTTATAACGATGTTCGGTGCTTCTCGATATAAAGAGATAATTACCTCGAGATTTTCTCTTTTGCCCATACTCAATCTTTCTAAATGCAATGTCACGACCGGCATAAAGTCAGCTTGTTCAACTTTTATTATTCGGCTTGATTGTACATCGCTGCTGAAGTGTGTCAGCTGTTGGAAATTATTTTTGTTAGTTCTTGTGTAAAAAATCACTGGTGCTTCAGGATATAAGGAAATGAATAACGATTTCCTCGACATGATAATCTGCATAAGTCTATCCATACAGAGAATATCATCAACGAACAAGTCGGTGAGGTCATGTGTGATCTCTCGCAAAAGGAGAAATAGATAAATACCGTTCATGTAATAGGGGAACGTTTACTCCACTGTTGTTTGAAGATACGCTAGAACACTCTGCATGTCTTCTGGCAGCGGTGCGGTAAATTGTAGTTTTTTATGTGTTCGAGGGTGAGTGAACTCCATCTCAGATGCGTGGAGCGCTTGACGGTCAATTAGTTTCAACATTTCCTTGAATTGTGGTAAATACTTACTTTTTTTTATGACACCAGGACTTCTTCCTCCATAATCTTTATCACCGATGATCGGACATCCGATATGTTTAAAGTGAACGCGGATCTGATGTGTTCTTCCCGTAATGAGAGAAACCTTCATGTGACTGGCAATGGGAAAACGTTCCAGTATCACAAAACGTGTGGTTGCAACTTTTGAAGACAGTGGCGTTACCGACATCTTTTTACGGTCTAAGCCGCTACGTCCGATCGGTGCTTCGATAACTCCCTCGTGCAGACCGGGATAGTTCCAGCAGAGCGCATCGTACTTTTTTTTAACTTCACGTTTTTCAATCGCCCGGCTCAATGTACTCAGGGCATGGTCAGTTTTCGCAAAAAGAATCAAACCTGTGGTATCTTTGTCTAATCGGTGCAGGACACCAGGTCGTATTTTATCGCCCAAGGTCGGTAATCGAGTACAGTGATAGAGTAAGGCATTGACCATGGTGTGTTCAAAATTACCACGTGCGGGATGAACAATAATTCCTTTATGTTTATTGACCACGATGATATCGTCGTCCTCATAGATAACATTCAGAGGTATGTTTTCTGCCTTAATTTCAGGAGCAGGTCGAGTCTCAAAACGCACACAAATGGTATCATCTGTTTTGACTCGGTACGCGGGTTTTACTGGACTGTTATTCACGAGCACTTTACCTTGTTCAATTAATTTTTGGGTAAGATTTCTTGAGAGACCAATACCTGAGATAATCAAATACTGATCAATGCGTTTTCCTCGCTGTTTTTCTGCAACAATTCTTTTAAATTCCTTAACCTGAGCCAAGTAATTTCTTCTCCAATTCAATAATCTCTTTTATTCCTGTGCTGCCTAATTCCAACAATTGATCAAATTCTTTACGGCTGATTGGCATCTTTTCTGCAGTTGCCTGAACTTCGATGAATTTTCCTCGACCCGTCATTACGAGATTCATATCAATCTCAGCATTACTATCTTCTTCATAATCAAGATCGAGCATCATCTGGTTGTTCACGATACCAACACTCGTTGCAGCAACATAATCAAGAATCGGAAAGGTACTGAACTCTTTATTTACCATCATCTTATTAACCGCACTCGAGAGAGCGATGAACGCACCATTTACCGCCGCAGTTCTCGTTCCTCCATCTGCCTGAATAACATCACAGTCTATGATGAATGTGCGTTCACCGATAAAATGTAAGTTAAAAATTGGTCGTAATGAACGACCAATAAAACGACGAACTTCCTGTGTTCGACCGTTCAATCGTCCTTTATTGGCTTCTCGCTGTGTTCTCTCTTTGGTTGAAGAAGGCAGTAGGGAATACTCTGCAGTGAGCCAACCTTGGCCTTTCCCCAATAAGAATGGTGGTACGCGATTTTCTACAGTTACGGCACACAAAACTTGTGTCTTACCGCACCTAATTAAACACGAACCAGCACGGTATTCGAGATAGTCGAGATCGATTTTCATTTCTCTTAATTGGTTGGGCTTTCTTCCGTCACTCCTCATCTACACTCCTTTCAATGCAACACGTGAAACGTTGTGCATAGGTTCACCCAAAAAACGTTCGCCAATTTCCTTGAAATTCATTGACAAGTCAGTTAAATAAATAGAAATAAAACCGCTTCCCTCATGGTTCTCAAGGTCTAAACGTTTGAGCTCTTGCGCTAGTTCTAATCCGACTTCACGTGATGCATCGACGTAATTAATGTCACCCATAGTTTCTTTAATCACCTTCATCAATAGAGGAAAGTGCGTACACCCGAGTAATAGAGTATTGATATTATCTTCCTTTAATGGTTTCAAATAGGTTTCAACAATCAATTTTGTAGCAGGATGGTCGAACCACCCTTCTTCGACGAGCGAAACAAAGAGCGGACACGCACGACCAAGGATTTCACACTGAGCATCGAGTGCTTTAAATATTTTTTCATAGGCACCACTGTATATAGTGAGGGTAGTACCGATGACTCCTACCTTACCGGTTTTTGTGAGTTCTACAGCTTTTTTCGCACCCGATTTTATCACACCAATAATCGGGACGGTATATCTTTTTTGTAAAATATCGAGGGCAACTGATGACGATGAGTAGCAGGCAATGACAACATACTTAGCACCTCTGGAGATCAGAAATTCTGTATTTTCCTTTGAGAATTGTATGATTGCCTCAACTGATTTTGTTCCGTAAGGTAGTCGTGCTGTATCGCCGAGATAGATAATATCTTCCTGTGGCAATATTTTTTTTATTTCCTTCGCAACAGTCAGACCTCCAATGCCAGAGTCGAAAATACCCACCGGATTTTTATTCAATTGTTTAATCTCCTTTCGTAGTCTTTAATATATGTCTGTATCCCACGAAATATTGAATGTGCTACCTTCTTCCTAAATTGTTTCTGCTTTAAGAGGTTTTCTTCATCGACATGTGATATGAATGCACATTCTACGAGTACTGCTGGCATAAATGCGCCGTGGAGTACATAAAATCCTGCTTGGCTAACACCACGCGAGGGGATTGAGAGAGATTTTTCTGCGCTCGCCTGGATGTGTTCGGCAAAACTGTTGGATTCCTCTAAATAAACATTCTGAGCAAGGTCATGAAGTATGAAGCTTATTTCATCAGTGGGTACAATGCCGTCAAATTTTAATGCAGCATTTTCGAGTGCTGCTGCTGCCCGTGCTTCATCGGTTTTCGCCTCAGAGAGAAAGAATGTTTCAAATCCCCTCGATTTCGATTTATTTTTGGCGGCTGCATTGCAGTGAACACTCACAAAGAGATCAGCACTATTACGATTGGCAATGTTCGTACGTTCTCTGAGGGACAGATAGATATCTTTCTCTCTTGTGAGTAACACATCGATTTTGAGAGAATCCTTGATTAACTTTTTCAGCTCCAGAGCAATACCGAGATTGGCATCCTTCTCATAGAGCCCCTTTTTGCCTACTGCTCCAGGGTCGATACCACCATGTCCAGGGTCGATGACAATCAGTCGAACTTCTTCGGTGATTTTGTTATAGAAAACAACTTCATGCGGTCGTTCGAAAAAAGAATTAACATTTTCTACATCAAACTCTATTTGCGTATAGGTTTCAAATGTTGAAAGTTTAATTGATTTTACTGATTTAGCCTTCGAGTTGATTTTATTCTTGTACCGTCCATCGATTTCTATGATAACTCTTTTTTGTGAAAACTGAACATCGAACTCGATCGGAGTTTTCCATTCAAACGTAACGACACTCGAATCACCCCTTGCAATAATCGATATTTTGTCGATAAGGGGAGCTTCTTTTATTTCTTTAATAAAAATGAGTTTCTCGAACGATTTACCGAGTGTTGATGTTATTGCATTCACAGGGAAATAGACTTCTTGTGAAATATAGAGAGGTGCAAAGGGCACATTTTGATATACTCCGTCATATACTACTGTATTGATGTTTGCCATGAGGACGAGTTTATGGCCACCGCCAGTAAGGTACAATCGTTGATTCGCATTGTTCAGAACATAATTGACATTTAAAACCTCAACGATTGTTTTTAGCGGTACATAGTCTTGAAACTCAATCCGCTCAGATTCAACTTCAATACTACGGTTTTCGCATGTGATCTCGTATTGATGTGGGAAGACTGAAATGAGAGTGATAAGCAATACTGTCATCGCATCGCCTTTTTAATTTTGCGAACCTTGAGATCTTCTTCTCTCTTTAAGATTTTTTCTTTTTTATCATAGAGTCTCTTACGTCGACACACTCCAATAGTAAGTTTCGCAAGACCATGATTACTAAAGTAAATTTTTAATGGAATGAGTGTGTTGCCTCGTTGCTGAACCAAACCGTATAATTTTTTAATCTCACCACGTTTCAGGAGCAGCTTTCTGCGCCGTTTAGGATCGATTGTTACGTGAGCAGTACACTTATACGGTGAAATATGAAGATTAAAGAGATAGATTTCTCCATCTCTGATCTCACCATAGGCATCGCTCAGCGAAACAGCACCCTGACGAAGCGATTTGACCTCGCTTCCTTTAAGCACAATGCCTGCCTCATAGGTATCGAGGATATGATAATCGTGTTGTGCCTTGCGATTCGTCGCCATAACCTTCATTTTGCATTATAACTGTAATCAATAATAAAGTCAATAATAGTGATTACGGAGATTACAAAAAAGATTGATGGGCTCTGAACACGATATGCAGAGGCCATATATCTTGACATAAAAAGAATTATGATTATGATTATTTAAATGATTTCATTCAATCGAGTTACAAAGATATACCAGAAAGACTGGGTTGGATTAAAAGATATAACATTTCAAATCAAACAGGGTGAATTTATTTTTGTTTGTGGTCCAACTGGTGCCGGTAAAAGCACCCTTCTCAAATTGATCTACAAAGACGAGGATCCAACCGAGGGTATAATTAAGGTTTTGGATTGGAATTTAGGGACATTGAGGAAGAATAACATACCTCAGTTACGGAGGAAAATTGGTGTTATTTTTCAAGATTTTAAATTACTGCAGGATCGCACACTCGAAGAGAATGTTGCCTTCGCACTCGAAGTTACAGATATTCCGCCTCGTGACCTGAGAAAAAAACTAATGGAGACTTTAACATATCTGCGGTTGAGTCACAAAAGATTTTCGTATCCATTCCAGTTATCCGGCGGTGAACAGCAAAAAGTTGCTATTGCTCGTGCCTTGGTAAGAGACCCGTACATTCTCTTGGCTGATGAACCGACCGGTAACCTCGATGCGAAGAGTTCACAGGAAATTATGAATACTTTATTCGATATCAATTATAAAGGAACGACCGTACTGATGGCAACGCATGATCTCAAACTGGTTAAAAAAATGAAAAAACGCATGATCTATCTCGAAGAAGGTAAATTAACAACACACAACTAGATAATGTCACTGCAAATAAGTATACGAGAAGGCATTAAAACAATTACCCGAAACGGATCACTCTTTTTCTTGTCGCTGCTGGTTGTTTCCATATCGCTCTTTTTGCTGTCACTCTTCGGCTTAGTCACCATTAATCTCTACTACTCATTGAGAATTCTCGACGAGAAAATTGAAATAATCGCCTTCCTTGATGAACCTGCCGACATCACTACGCTCAAATCCAACATTCTCAAAATACATGGTGTACGAGACGTGATTTATGTATCTTCAGATCAGGCACTGAAAGAATTGCAGCGTGAATTAAAGGAAACAGAAGAGGTGTTGTCTATTTTCGAAGAAAATCCTCTTCCTGCGTCATTGCGAATTAAATTGGATGCAGATTATAGAAATGCACAAGGCCTTGAGGATATAAGCGGTAAAATTATGTTGTTGAGAGGGGTGAAAGAAACGATATATGGTGGTGAACTTGTCGATCAGTTAAAAAAGATAACCAAGGCAATCACTGCATTTGATATTGGACTACTCTTGATTATTGTGTTTTCTGTGATATTTGTGATATTCCAAACAATTAAGTTAACGATTTTTGCACGATCGAGGGAAATTGAGATTATGAAACTTGTCGGCGCATCTGCTTCATTCATTGCAGTTCCTTTTGCATTCGAGGGTTTTGTCCAGGGATTTGTAGGTGGTCTTATCGCCTTTGTGCTCACTATTATCACCTATCAGATTGCCGTCGTGTACTTCTTCGGCGAACTCTACTTCCATTTCTGGTGGTTTTTCTTCGGTGACATTGCGTGCGGTATTATCTTTGGCATTATTGGTTCGGGCGTCGCAGTACAGAGGTTTTTAAAATGAGTATATTCTTAATTATTGTTTGTCTCTTTTCTCAAATAGAAAAAAGACAGAAAGAGCTCGACCAATTGAAGGAGAAACTTACTGCTGTCAGGACAGAGATACAGCAGTTAGAAAAACAGAAAGTCGGTACACTTGCTCGTATCGAAAAGATTGACGAAGGTATTGGCCTTACGATTAAATATATTGATGAACTCACAAGTCAGGAGAGTCAGGAGAATGCACGAGTCGAAGAATTGACAAAAGAAATCGTTAAATTAGAAGCAAAGATGAAATTTAGAAAAGACGATCTCCGTGAACGGCTCATTCGTCTCTACAAGTGGACACCTTTCTACAAGATGGAAATACTTTTTTCTTCAAAATCAGTACCAGAGATATTATCGACTTCGTACTATCTCCAGATTTTGGCACGAGCAGACCAGCAGGCATTCTTTGAATTCCATGCTGATTGGGAACGCTATCTTACCGATAAAAAGATGAGAGAAGACCTCATCGCAGTACTCGAAGAGAGACGTAAAGAAAAAGAATCTGAATTGAAAACGTTAAATGAAGAGCGTAAAAAGAAAAAAGAGATTCTCAACAAGGTGAGTGGAGAGGAAAACCAGAAGAAACAGTTAGAAAAAGAGCTGAAGAGTGCTCAACGTAAATTGGAAGAACTCATTGTTCAGTTAGAAAAACAACGCGAAAAAGAAAGATTGGAAAGAGTGAATCTGGAGGCGCATCTCGGGAAGTTACCCTGGCCATGTCAAGGTACAGTAGCGACAAAATTCGGTAAGATCATTCATCCAAAATATAACACCACGACAAAAAATAATGGTATCGATATCAGCAGTAAATATGGTGATAATGTCTATGCTGTTGCACCAGGTAAAGTTGCCTATGCTGATCGTTTCATGGGTTATGGGAATTTGGTGCTCATCGATCATCTCGATGGTTACTATTCACTCTATGGACATCTCTCAGAAATTCTCATCAATGTTGGTGATGAAATTTCTGTTGGAAGAATTATTGGGAGAGTTGGAGAGAGTGGATCGCTCTCTGGCCCCATACTACACTTTGAATTACGAAAAAACGGCAAACCAGTTGACCCGTTGGTGTATCTGAAGTAGCCTCACTTCGTTCGGCAAATCCTCCCGAAAATCTTCGTAATGAAATAAAACAAGATTTTTGCCGAAAGTCCTGTAAGGAAGGATACTCGTAAATTTGACAAAATTAAAAATTTTGAAATTTTCGGCATAATCTCAACCCGTCCCGACGCGGAACGGGTCGGGAAATCCTAAATACTAAACAATCTATAAATTCTAAATCCAAATTTTCGAAACTTCAAGCATTTTTGAATTTTGATCATTCGAATTTGCCTGTCCCGTTAGATAATATTGATGCTTATAAGTAATGCTCTACAGATTCTCATAACAAACTTATAAATGTTCAAGAAAAATAAATTAGGTTTATATCTAACGGGGTGAAGATTTAGTGCTTCGTGCTTCGAATTTTGTGTTGGGATTATTAAAAATCCTATAGTATTGAATTATTCTTTATGCGGATTTTCCAGAACCTTCTGTGCCCTGATAAGATATGCAGTAAAGGTGATACCGCGTTCGCGGGGTCGTATTCCCTGTTGCCGCACCAATAGTTCTCGTTCGAGAATTTCGCTCACTCGTATGCGTATAAAATTGTGTTCCTTGAGAACAGTAACTGTTCTTTTAACCTGCTCAACATTTGGGCTCCAACTCACTACGTGATGACCACCTTTTAAAGCAGCGACAGCCTTGGGAATAACTTCCCAGGGTTCTGCAACATCGATAAATACTGCATCGACATCTTTTTGTACAAAGCCATCGTGTGTAACATCAGAACAGTGGAATTGAACACGGTCTGTATAGCCAGCCCGCTCAATATTTTTTTTGGCATTATCAATAAATTCCCTGCGTCGTTCATAGGAGTACACAATACCATTGGGTACGACAAATTTTGCAAGTGCTAATGTGAGAACTCCGCTGCCAGTACCGACTTCGATGACCTGAGAGCCAGGACCAACTGCAGTCTCGAGCAAGAGGTAACCGAGATCTTTCGGGTAGATAACCGTTGTCATTCTTTTCACCTTGAACATCACATCGGCAGTCGATGGCTTGAGGCAGTAAAATTCTTTACCGAGGTGGGTTTTGCCGATAAATCCAAATGGTTTGCCGATGATGGTACTCAGGTCTAAATCACCGTGGTCTGTTGATATCTTTAAGTGCAGTGTTGTTTGGACTAAAAACTGTCTTTTCTCATCGAGATAGATGAGAACGAGGTCTCCGGCTTCAATCGTCGCGCTCACTGGTGTATAATCCCTAATTCTTTACCAATGAGTTCAAATTTACCGATACAGTAATCGATATCGTCTTTGCTGTGCTCGACTGAGAGGCATACCCTGATACGTTCCTTATTCCGGGCAACAATAACCTGTTCGAGCAGTAATCTCTTTTTTAATTCTTCTGCCTCTTCATCGTTGTTAAAGGAAATAACAACAATTGGTGTCTCACTTGATGTTTTGAACCCTAGTTGCTTTAAACGACTAATAGAATATCGACTATGTTTCCAAAGTTTTTCGGTTATGTTTTTACTCAATTTACCCTGTTTGATGAATTCAAGCGCTGCACAATTAACCGCAACCATAAATTGTGGTAATGGTTTATGAATATTGGTAATATTTTCTTTAATTTTATTGATAAGATATTTTTTTGTACCAACATAACAACCGAAGCCGCCAAGGAATTTACTAAAACTCCCAATTTCAATATTGATCTGGTCGTATAGATTAAAGAGGTCGATAAATCCCCTGCCGTCGCGTCCAACAAGACCAAACGAATTTATTTCGTTAACGATAATAATACATTCATTGTCTCTGGCGATCTTCACCAACTCATTTGCTGGACTGATGCTTCCAATCCATTCATAGAGGCCATCAATAATGATCACCTTACCCTTCTCAGCACTCATGAGATTAGTTAGTTGGTCGAGGTCATTGTGGTTGTAGTATTGAACATGCCGGTGCTGGAGTACAGCATTGACACTTGCCGAGGTTTCATAGTCAACAAAATAAGCTGTTTCTGGACCGCAAATCGAAAAGATAGCAAAGAATGCAGATATTTCATCAGGAAAGAGTAGTAGGGATTCGAATCGTTTGATTTCTGACATTATTCTCTGTAAGTCAGACAAACTGCCTTGCGAAGATGCGATACCCTCAGATTCAATACTTGTCTTTGCTGTTTCCCTTAGGTATTCATTATTTTTTCGGTAGAGGCAATCGAGATTTAAAAAATTGAGGTACCGTTTATTTTCGTAAACAAAAATTGGTTCTAATGATAAGAAACCAGGGGTTATAATTTTCCCTTCAAAGAGGTGTGTTTGATACGGTTTCATGTTACGTCCCGCCCATTACTAGATAGGCTGGACACATTTTTACCACAACACTTCTTATATTTTTTGCCACTGCCACATGGACACGGTTCATTTCTGCCAACCTTCTTTCGGTTGGCAACCGTTTGCTTTTGTGCAGGAGCTGCAGCAGCACCTGGTTTGATATCCGTGCTCGGTTTGTACTCACGTGTTTGTTGCGGTCGTCTCTCAACTGGTCGTGGCTGTGCCCTGAACAGTAGTGCTGAGCAGTCTCGTGCTATTTGTCGCTGCAGTTCGTCAAACTTCCTGAATGATTCTTGTTTATACTCGATGAGGGGATCTTTTTGTCCATATGCACGGAGACTAATCCCCTGTCGTAGATCATCCAATTCATAAAGATAGTGACGCCAGTTACTATCGATTGTGCTCAAGAGTACGAATTTTAAAAGCTGATTAAACATCTCTTTACCGAGCTCCTGCTCACGCCATGTCAGACGTTCTCTTGCCTTTTCCAAAAGCATGTCGAGTAATTGTTCCTGTTTTATTTTGTGGATATCATCTTTTGGGATATGCATGTCGGCTAAGAACGTAACATTGAATTCACCCTTAATACCTTCCCAATCCCATTCTTCAGGATTGATCTTTGGATCGGTATACTTGAGCAGAATATCTTCAATGGCTTCATCAAAGAATTGCCCTGCCAGTTCTTTTAAATTCTCACCTTTGAGGATTTCATCTCTCCTCTTGTATATCACCTCGCGTTGCTTGTTCATGACATCATCGTATTCTAACAGGTGTTTCCGTACCTCGAAGTGATTTTCTTCGACGCGCTTCTGGGCACTTGCAATGGCGCGCGTTACGAGAGGATGCGTGAGTGGCTTCTGTTCTTCTCCCCCAAACCTATCCATTATCTCGGCAACCCGGTCAGAGCCGAAGATTCTCATCAAATTGTCTTCCAGAGAGAGAAAGAACTGTGTCGAACCGGGGTCGCCTTGCCTGCCGCTCCGGCCGCGCAACTGATTATCTATTCTGCGTGCTTCATGCCGCTCAGTACCGATAATGTATAAACCACAGGGCACAGCTTCCAGACATTCCTTTTCTTTTTCAGGACTATATTTTGAACGGTCACTGGATACATATTTCATAGAACACTCATCACAATCGACAATGCCTTTACCCAGTTTAATATCAGTTCCCCTGCCTGCCATATTTGTCGCAATCGTGACTGCACCTGGCTGTCCTGCACTTGCCACGATGACTGCTTCTCGCTGGTGGTGTTTGGCATTCAAAACTTCATGCTGAACGCCCCTTCGCTGCAGGAGTCGTGATAAGACCTCTGAGACATCGACCGATGTCGTACCCACCAGAATCGGACGCTTCTTTTCATGCCACTTAACGATCTCATCGATTATTGCGTTGTATTTTTCACGGCGTGAACGGTACACAATATCTTCGTAATCAATTCTTCGCACTGGTTCCTTGGTTGGAATTTCAACGACATCTAATTTATAAATCTGCCAGAATTCATTTGCTTCAGTTGCAGCAGTACCGGTCATACCAGCGAGTTTTTCGTACATACGAAAATAATTCTGAATCGTAATCGTTGCAAATGTCTGGGTTTCTTCTTGGACTCGGACATGCTCTTTTGCCTCGAGTGCTTGATGCAAACCATCAGAGAACCGTCGTCCTGGCATCAACCGACCAGTAAATTGATCAACAATAATCACCCTGCCTTCTTGCACGACATATTCGACATCTTTTTCAAAAAGTGAATATGCTTTTAGTAAAGCACGGAGATTGGCAAGTGTCTCACTTTTTTTCGCATATCCTTGATATGCTTTTTCCTTTTCGAATATTTTCTCTTTCTTAGTTAAATTTCCATCGCGGTCAATTGTACCAATTGTTTCACTCAAGTCAGGAAGCACGAACATTTCAGGATCATTTGGTGAAACAAATTGACGTCCTTTTTCAGTAAGATCTATTACGTTCGATTTCTCGTCGATGACAAAGTAAAGGTCTTCGTCAATTTTACTGAAACTTTTTTCCCGCAGGAATTCGAGTTCGGTCTTTTCAATCAGTTTCTTAATTCCTGTTTCCTGCTCGATCTTTAGTAATTGTCTATTCTTTGGTGCGCCGCGACGTGCCTGGAGTAATTTGATGCCTGCTTCTTTTTCATTGCCATCATCAAGTAACTTTTTTGCTTCGGCAACAGTTCTATTGACGAGCACGGTCTGTGCTGAATTGAGACGCTGGACAATGGGATTCAGTTCATTAAATGCCTTTGTTTCATGCTCAACAGGACCCGAGATTATGAGTGGTGTGCGTGCCTCATCAATCAAAATACTGTCTACCTCGTCAACAATAGCATAGTTATGTCCTCTTTGCACCTTATCTTCAAAACGCCATACCATATTATCGCGCAGGTAATCAAAGCCGAACTCGTTATTCGTGCCGTAGGAGATATCACATTTATACACCTCAATTCTCTGCTGGTTATCCATGCCTGTTTGGAGTACACCGACTGTGAGTCCTAAAGATTCATAGACTGGACCCATCCATTCGCGGTCTCGGCGTGCCAGATAATCATTGACTGTGATTAGATGTGCACCTTTACCAGTCAATCCGTTGAGGTATAGAGGCATGGTCGCAACCAAAGTTTTACCTTCACCGGTCTTCATTTCGGCAATCTTTCCTTCATGGAGTACAATTGCACCGATGAGCTGTACATCAAAGGGTAGCATATTCCATTCGGTTTCAATTTCAACGACTGACCATTTTTTCCCGAGTAATCTGCGGCACGCTTCTTTCACTGCAGCGAATGCCTCAGGAAGAATATCCTCGAGTGATTCGCCCTGACCAATGCGTTTCTTAAAATCCTCGGTGATTTTGAGAAGATCAGCGTCCTTTAATTTCTCGTAAATTTCATTAATTTCTTCGACTTTAGGCCAAAGATTTTTAAGCTCGCGCTCAGTCTTTGTGCCGAAAACTTTTCCTAAAACTTTCTGTAGCATCAAAATCTCCTCATTTATTATACTGAATAAAACCTTTCTGTCAAGAAAAACCCTTATTTTTCTTTATTTTCTGGTTAATTAATTTACCGTTTTTGCTCTGTTCCGCGCGTAGCGCTCATCCCGTACGCAGTACCCACGAATTTTACCTGCCAATTTTTCTCCTATGGATTGAAAAATTGAGCATCCCTATCTATTTCTGCTGGATAAAGGGGCAGAGTTTTAATTTGGTAGTAAAATTCAGTGTCCCGACCTCTGTGTCGGGGAATACCGTACATCATACCATTTTATTATTTTGACATGCGTTGACAAGGTGAAGTTTAGTGAATATACTATACTCTGAGTAGATAGTTTTAGGTTATTGGGCATGGCTACCCGTATCGTTATTCGTTTGTCGTTCTTCGTATTTTAGCCGATTAACGATACCGTTCGACGAAACGGGCTTCGATGCCGTATAACGATTAACAATAACCATTTCTTTAAATATGCCAGCGTAGCTCAGTTGGTAGAGCAGCGGTTTCGTAAACCGCAGGTCACCAGTTCAACTCTGGTCGCTGGCTTTATTTTTCAATGCTTTGCGGCGTTTTACACTTTTCGTATTTTCTGTTTGTCCCAGATTTGTCACAACTTAGTGTTTAATATTTTCAAATAAATTTCATTATTAG
>LJNI01000170.1 GCA_001303225.1 candidate division TA06 bacterium DG_78
ACTCTTTAAGACCTCGTTCAAAATCAATGATCGCTATTACACCCTCTGCCCAGATGATATCAAAGCTCTCATCAGAGAATTTCATGTCAAGCATTGAGCATTGTATTGTTTTGATTCTCTTGGTAAGACCAGCGGTGTCGATTTTTTTCGTGAATGTGTCGAGGCGCGACTGATCAATATCAACTCCTATTATTTGCCCATCACTCAACCGAGCAAGCTCTATGGTCGGAACTCCAGAGCCACAGCCGATATCAAGTATGCACGGTTTTTCTAACCGAGGGAGCACCTCAAATGCTTTTCTTGTGTATTTATTAAATTTTTCTCGAAACTGGTCGTGCTGTATATCAAGAGACATATTTTAATTCATACGCGCCAACAAGTTTTTCTTTTTTCAGCATTAATTTGTTATAACCTATCCTAACCAGCAGGGACTGACTTGTGGAAATGGACAATGAGCCAGCCGGTATCGCGTTTTTCTAAAACCCAGGTGCACCTGACAGGAAGTACGATAGGATTTTCAGCCATCACAGCTGTGAAGTTCCACAAACATGTAGCCCAGGCGAGTTTTCCATCCGCCGAAACATGAATTGCTACATTGTTCACATCAATCTGTATTCCAGATAATGTTGTATTTTGGCCTTCTATGACTTTTATCAAGGCATCTGGTCCGACAATCGGATCTCCAAATACACCGTAGTTGACCATCGTTGCATCATCCGCTATATTTTCTTCATAGAGTTCCATGTCTTCATTTTCGACACTGATTACATAGTTATTTAAAACGGTTTTTATCGCCGTCGTTTCAGCTTCAATGTCGACCGCCTCAGTGCAAGCGCTGATTACCAGCAAGAGGAATCCTAACAACAGTAAAAATTTGCTTTTCATGGTTACCTGCCTTTTGATTTCTTACATACCTTTACCTAACTCTTCTAAATGTGGTAATCTTTATTGGTGAAACAAGCATTTGTTTTTGTTCTGGCTGCTCGTGTATTTTTTTCACAACCTCCATTCCTCGTATCACCTGTCCGAATGCAGTAAAGCCTTGGCCATCTGGGTTACGTTTACCGCCAAAGTCTAATTCAGACTGGTCTCCGATACAAATAAAAAATTCAGAACTCGCAGTTCCTGGTTCTGCTCGTGCCATTGATATGACGCCATTCTTGTGCAGGATGCCTGTCTTGTCGGTAGTTTCATGCTCGATCGGTGCGAGTCTCAATTCACTCTCGATAAATCCAATACCACCCTGAATCACCTCAATTTTTATTTCATTGTTGGGTTGGTTGTTCATGGTGACCACTCTGTAAAAGTGAGCTTCTCTGTAACGATCTTCATCAACATAGCGCAGAAAATTTGCTGCGGTAATTGGAGCTTTATGTATGTAAACCTCAATAACAATATTTCCTAATTCTGTAGACAGTATAACCTGAGGATTTGTGTGAGGTTGTGTACAACCGAGGAAATAACACATAGCAATGCAGACGAGAAGTTCAATTGCGAATTGGTAGATCTTCATACAATGACTAATCCCTCAATTTCAATTCACCGGTTATTTCGACCTCATCTTCGATCTCTATTTTTGCAGGCCACGGGTCATCAATTTTGACCTTAAGCGCCTGTGAAGGATACGCGCTCCACCGCGCTATTTCTATCTTTACTGGTTCTTTTATGACAACCTCTGTTGGTCCTGATGTGCCATATGTGCTGCCTTCCTGGGCTATCGCTACAGGAATATGCAGTATTTTATCTACCGCAAGGATAGTGAGCATTACTGCGATCCAGATCAGTACAAATTTTAATGTTTTATCATGTGTACTCACTGTTCCTCCTTTCATGGGTTTACTTACCACTATTTGATTTTGATGTATGAAAGAAATTTTTCAAATAGACAAAAATGATTTAACTGTTACCCACAACTGCTCGAAGAATTCAATCGCTTCAGGATCTTTGTTCGCAGTACTCCAGATATACTTGGCAAATCCCATTTGTGCTAGTGCGTAATAGCCTATTGCAAACTGACCAATAGCAATATATCCAGTAGCAAATTGACCTGCGCCGAACAAACCGGCTATCGCAAACTGAGCTATGGCAGTGAAACCAAGCATAAATTGTCCAAAGCCAAAGAGAATTCCGACACCAAATTGCGCAATGGTGATTAATCCAATGCCAAATTGTCCGATAGCAATCACCCCTTTTGCAACACGTATTTTATTGTGGGCATCACGACCAAAGGCAATGTGGACAAGAGGATAGCCGTACAATGTTGTCTTGGTTTTCCAGTCAAATCCCGTCCCTTTCCATTCCTTCTGTGCAGGAAATGGTGCTCCACAGTGTGGACAGGACTTTGCCTCAGTGCTTACGTCCTGCTGACATTCACGACATTGTGTTAACGGCATGATGATTACTCCTCTCTGTGGAGAATTAATTTTTTCACATCTCTGTAGACTTCAAGATTATTCGAATAAGAAACAGTACATTCGAGAAAATATATGCCGTTCGGAAGTTGTGTACCAGAATTATCTCGGCCATCCCAGGTAATCTGCGTAGAGTGTAAGGCGTTTGGTGTAAAGCGTGGGTAGCTTTTAACTACCCGACCGGTAATATCATAAATTGTTAACCCAGTACACAGTGCACTATGCCCAAAGCCATAGGTAATAGTTACCTCTTCTTTAAATGGATTTGGCTGGACAGAGAAGCGAGGAATTTCTGGTGCACATCCTTTCGTTTCAGACACGTAGAGAGGATTTTTTAAGAGAGTAACATCCAAACTGATTTCTTGAGCAGTTGAAATTTCTTCTTTATTGGCAATAACTATGTACCACGAGCCATTCCACGGAAATACGAAACTCGTGTCAATTTCTGGTATCTGCATGCTGATGAGAAATCCATAAAATTGTGAATCAGCAAGGAATCTAGTATAGTTATCTGAACTGCAGATAAAAAATTCCAGGCAGCCAGTGCTGTCGGTAAATGAAAAAGCGCTGTTGTCATCAGGATTGTTGCCATAGATCACTTCTTCAGGTACTGAGAGATGTATCTCTACTTTATAATCATCTTCAGGATTTGATGGGAATGTATCATTTGTGGCAGGAAGAACTGGAACACCACCATTCAGTTGGAACGAATAATGGTAGTGTATGCCAGGTTGAGAGTTGGTTATGACCTGGGTGAATGGAGTCGAACCACAACTGCTCGTGACCTGGCAGTCGTAATTAAGTAGGTCGCCGAGTAAAAATGTGCAGGTTCCAGACGAATTCGTGTAGTCAAAAGCACAATACCATGTTACTGGTTGTGGTCCTCCTCGTACTGCAACCCGTGCGCCATCAATTGGATTCTGCACTGAATCGACGACCTCGACAGTAAGTGTGCAGTACGGCGTATACCGTTCAGTTGCTTGCCAGGTATACCCATCACCGCGCCAGTTGATCGCTGCAGCAAGTTCCCACCAGTTCGGATCATATACATAGTTATCAATCATGTTATTTACTGGTTCCCACTGTATCCATCTTCTTTCAAAAAATTCGTTCCAGTGGTGGTTATTTCCGTATGCTGATGTTCGTATCGTGGGAATGAGCGATGTGCGGGCTGCGGCAGATGTCAAAATTGACCATTCAGTACAGGTACCACGATGTTCATAGTATATCTGCACTGGTTGATATTTTCGTATGCCCGGCGATTCGAAGCTCAGTACCTGACGCATCCAGTTATTAAGAGCTACAATTGCTCCATTAGCATCAGTGGTATCATTTGGTAAACCACCCCAAAGAATAGGAATGTTCATTACATAATCTTGGAGATATGGGTAACCAGAATCTGCATAGAAGAAAAGATAATCGCGCCAGAATTTGCCATTTGGTGGAGAAGCTGGGTCTCCGGTGTTTGGATCAATATAACTGCACAACTCCCGTGAAATCTTTGGGTGGAGTATATACCAGTAATAATACTCCTTAGATAATTCAACATCAATGGTATCACGAGTTCCATTGAGCGTGCGATACCTGACGGTCGAGTAGTAATTCGAGTCTACTCCTCCGACTCCATAATCGACAATCATCGCGTAGTCAACGAAATCATCAATCTGATACAGTGATTGAGCGTTTTCGATAATCATACCAGGGTAAAACCCAGCTTGGTTTAAAATATTGTAGGGAATATGGGCTACCTGAAATGCAATTTCATCGATAAAGGGATTTTGGGCATCGAGGATCATCTGCGCATACTGATTCTGCATTGCAGAATCGAGGTTATTTAAATTATCAACGAGATCATGCTGTAACCAGCATGGTGCTCTTTCCACTGCGAGTGTTGCAAGCGATGTGAGTGAATCCGATGGTTCTGAAACAACGAGTGTTTCGCCAGACACATCAAACTGAACTGCTAAAAATGAACCAGCAGGGATGCGTGCTTGGTTTCTGTAATGTCATCGGTCTCGAGCTTTACAAAGTATACACCAGCTGCAATAGTATCTCGATGAATATCCCATTCATAGACACCCTGGTTATGGTATTCATCAGCAATTTTTTTCACCAATCGACCCATTGCGTCGTACACAGAAATACGAATGTTCTCTGTGGCGGGAATTTCATAGTGAATTGTGATATTCTGATGAGCGATTGTTGGTACGACAGTGAACGTGTATGGAGGTGGTGAAATTGATACTGGCTGTTCTTGAATGCCGAGGTCCTTATAGCCAATAAATGTTACCCATCTCATTTCACCTTGTCCAAGTTTCTGGTCGCCCTGTTTCCAACAATACATGAGCACAAAGTTGTCAGTAATGACCGCCTCATAGCAATTGCTATCAATGACCGTCGTACTGTCATAGCGGTAAGGGAAAAAGGCAAATGGGTGTCTCCTGCCTGAGGTACCACTGAAGCCAGGGTCAACACTGTCATAATTGGCTTCAATCCAGAAGCTTATCGTGTCGAATATCGTTCCCTCAACAATATCGAGTCCTTGGTCCCACCACGGTTCGCGCCACGGATACATTCGTATCTCTGCTGCTGGGTCACCATAATAACAGCAGGCATTCTTGTCATAGTTTAAGCCATAAGGGTCAGTACCTGGAGTTTCGTTGATCTGGTCAAAGAGCAATTCCTGATTATTTAACCAGAAGGCTTCTGCATACGTATATCTATCCTGCGACATTTGAAAGAGGCCGCCTAATCCCCAGAGCATGTAACCGTATGTGGTCACCGGCATATAACCGGTCATTGCGATCGCACCACCAGTGCGGAGCCAGGCATAGGGCATGTTATTTACACTGTTCGGATTACCGACCAGACAGTTACCCATTGCATTGTAAATTTTTGGATTTGTAGAATTGATATCTCGGTCATCACCATCATGAGGGTCTCCATAGAGCTGTCCAGCATTTGACCTAAAATAACCTTCTAAATCTGCAGTTGGATAGTGTAATTGCCAGACATTCACATTTCCATGACCACTCGTAACAAAGTAATCGACATCGCCTTCAACACTATAACCGAGAATAGTATCACTGATACCATTGTTAATATAATTGACGAGGAGCGTACAGCGGTCATCTGGGCAACGAGGTGGACAGATAGTGTCGATGATGAGTGTTGTGTCTGGAATTTTGAATCGTATCCTATTATACTCAGCTTCAAATGTTGAGATTCCTTGATAGAACCAGCTGTCCCACGTACAATTTGTGCCACCGAGAACTGTTTTTACTTCTAACATTTGATTTTGAACAATTCTCATTGCGTCATCATAATCATAGCCAGTGATAATACCCCAGATTGCATCACCGTATGGGTCAGCATCGAGGTCACGCGTGAGAAACCATACTCGAGTGACAAACGCTTGATTAATTTCAGTTGATGGTTGACCGACGAACGCAATGTAATCAGGTTTATATGAAGCTAACTCGCTCTGTACTTCACCGACAGTATCCTGCCAGGTGAAGACCTGGCCACCATGAGTTACAACTAACGACTCAACCACCGCACTCCAGCCAGGTGCACTATTTGTCGCATTACTCACGACAATTGCATACCGTGCACCAGATGCGGGAACTACAGCTGACAGTATTAATAAAAACATTACTTTATACACTGTTTGCATAAAAGCTCCTTTATTGTAACTCTAAACAAAATTCGCTTTACGTCAATCGTTTGCTTGTTGTACTCAAGAGCAAGCCCACAATCCATCCGAAGATGAAATTTGATGAGAATGTTTCAATGAGGTGCACACGCGCAACATCTGGAGGCATAAAAGGATTGGGAATGAGAAGTTGGAAACTCCAGAAGGCAAAGAGCAGAGCGAGGGTGAGACCAACCTGCCAGTTTTTGCCTTTGTACATGCGTATGACTGGAAGGGCAAACAACATCCAGAGCAGACCGCGAGCGAACTGAAAGAAAAACATCCACGGATAATTGCTCCAAAAACTAG